>CAJAFJ010000184.1 GCA_903938955.1 uncultured beta proteobacterium
CAGATGAACCTGCTTGCGTTACACAGCCTTGGAAGCAGTAGCCTTGCGCCGAATGTGTAGATGAACATTACCGTCAGTGCGGTAATGGGCCGCTCAGCCAACGGCTGGCTGAAGTGGAAACCAATCAAGGTCAGATATTGGACTAAGCCAAGCGTCAGTCGGCCAGTGCGGCGGGCGTTTAATTACTATCTTTTAAATAGCTGTTCGCGCATACTAGACGAGAGACAAAGGCACTTTCAACTCACAGAGCCCCTCAAATTATCACGTTGGCATTTTGCAGTCAGAGATAGTTCGGTCACAGTACACTTGGCCCATGCGCCCCTCTGAAGCCCTTTCCCTGCACCGCATTCGCATCCGCGAAATTGCGTTGAATCACCACGTCAGTGGCGTGCGGGTGTTTGGGTCGGCGTTGCACGGCGACGATGTGGCGGGAAGTGACCTTGATCTGCTGGTGGAGCCCACGCCGCAGACCACGATGATGGACATTGGCGCCATCCGCTTTGAGTTGAAAAACCTGCTGGGACTGGAGGTTGATGTGCTCACCCCTAACGGCCTGCCGCCCAAGTTTCGGGAACAGGTCTTGCGTGAGGCAAGGCCCGTATGAGCCGCGCAAATCCGTTGCGTATCGCCGATTACCTGCAACATATTCTTGAAGCCATCGACAACATTCGGGACTATACAGAGAGCATGGATCTGAATGCATTCATGGCCGATCGAAAAACCCGCGATGCGGTGATTCGCAATCTGGAAATCATCGGCGAAGCCTGTAACAACGTGGCTAAAAACCACCCAGCCTTCGCCACCGAACACGCTGAAGTCCCTTGGGGCTTCGCCTACGAAATGCGCAACGCACTTTCGCACGGCTATTTCACGGTAGACCATGCCATCGTTTGGCAAACCATTCAACGAGACCTGCCAAAGCTTAGAAGTCAAATCTCAGCCTTTATCTAGGGATCGCGACCTGACTGACGTGCTGAAGATCGCCCTGACACCCTTTGTGTCGCACATTGAGTTGGCATTTGTTGATGGATCAGTCTCCAGGATGACGAAACACGGTGACCTGTCAATAGGGCGCAAGCGCCCTAAAAACCTTACAAAGTCAAAATCGTGCAGCCCGTCGTCTTACGCGCTTCCAAGGCGCGATGGGCTTCTTGCACGTCTTCCAGCTTGAAGCGCTGGTCAATGCGAATCGTGACCTTGCCGCTGGTGACGGCTTCAAACAAATCATCGGCCATGGCCTGCGTGCTTTCGCGCGTGGCAATGTGGTTGAACAGGGTCTGGCGTGTCACGTAGAGTGAGCCTTTGGCGGCCAGAATGCCGGGGGCAAACGGCGCCACCGGGCCGGAGGCGTTGCCAAAACTGGCCATCAGGCCAAACGGCGCCAGGCAGTCCAGCGACTTGTCCCAGGTGTCTTTGCCGATCGAGTCGTACACCACCTTGACGCCTCGGCCGCCGGTAATTTCTTTCACCCGCGTCAAAAAGTCTTCGGTCGAATAGTTGATGACGAAGGCGGCGCCGTACTCTTTGGCCAGCGCACATTTGGCGTCCGAACCGGCGGTGCCAATCAGCTGCAGGCCCATCGCCCGCGCCCACTGGCAGGCAATCAGGCCGACCCCGCCGGCGGCGGCGTGGAACAGCACAAAGTCCCCCGGGTTTAAACCACCTTGCGGCTGGGTGCGTTTAAGCAGGTATTGCGCCGTCAGGCCCTTGAGCATCATGGCCGCGCCGCTCTCGAACGAGATCGCATCGGGCAGCTTGCAGACGGACTGAGCGCTCATCACGCGCAACTCACAGTAGCTGCCGGGAAGCGCGCTGGCATAGGCGGCACGGTCGCCCACTTGCAGGTGCGTGACGCCCTCGCCCACGGCTTCAACCACGCCAGCGGCTTCCACGCCCAGTTGCACGGGCAGCGACATCGGGTACAGGCCGGTGCGTTGGTAGACGTCGATAAAGTTCAGGCCGACCGCGTGGTGGCGAATGCGGATTTCACCGGGGCCGGGCTCCCCCACGGTGACGTTCACCAGTTTGAGCTGCTCGGGGCCACCGTGTTGGTCAATGCGAATGGCGCGGGAAGTCATTTGAGTCATGAAAAATATCCTGGAATTTGATTGGGTCATCTATCCTGCCATGAAATAACGGGCGCCCGCCGGGCGGGGGCATTCAGCGGGCCCCCTCCAACGCCGCACCAGCCTTGTTACAGTCTTGCCATGCACCTCAGACTGACTCCCACTGCCGCCCTCTTGTTGACCTTGCCGCCCCTGCTCTGGGCCGGTAACGCCGTGGTGGGCCGCCTGATCCATGACCTGATCTCGCCGATGACGCTGAATTTTTTGCGCTGGCTGCTGGCCTTTGCCTTGCTCGCGCCGCTGGCCGGTGCGGTGCTGCGCCCCAGCAGTCCCATGTGGCGCCACTGGCGGCGCTTTTCGCTGCTGGGTCTGCTCAGTGTCGGCGCCTACAACGCCCTGCTGTACCTGGCGCTGACCACGTCCACGCCGATCAACGTGACGCTGGTGGGGTCGAGCATGCCGGTCTGGATGCTGCTGATCGGGCGTGTGTTTTTTGGTGTTGCCATCTCGGGGCGCCAGTTGCTGGGGGCGGCGCTGTCGATAGCCGGGGTGCTGTTGGTGCTGTGCCGGGGCGAGTTTGAATTGTTGCTGCAGGTACGGCTGGTGCCGGGTGATTTGTACATCTTGATGGCCTCGGCCTGCTGGGCCTATTACAGCTGGATGCTGGCGCGCCCGACCACCGAGCCCCAAAGCATTCGCACCGACTGGTCGGCTTTTTTACTGGCGCAAATGGCGTTTGGTCTGGCGTGGTCGGGCTTGTTTGCGGGCGGCGAATGGGCGCTGGGCATGGTGCACATCAGCTGGGGCTGGCCACTGGCTGCCGCCCTGGCGTTTATTGCCGTCGGCCCGGCGTTGATTGCCTACCGCGCCTGGGGCGCCGGGGTGGCGCGGGCCGGCCCGGCGGCGGCCGGCTTTTTTGTCAACCTGACGCCGCTGTTCACCGCCCTGCTGTCGACCGCCTTTTTGGGCGAGACCCCGCGGCTGTACCACGTGCTGGCGTTTGCGCTGATTGTGGGCGGCATCGTGGTGTCGTCGCGGCGCTGAGTGGCGGCCGCGCGACGGGTGACATCGGCAAGCTCACCCGACCTGCGGTAGAGGCGCTTCCGGAGCGACCGGCAATAAAAGGGTCACGGTGGTGCCTTGGCCCAGCTGGCTGTCAATCTCGACTTGCCCGCGGTGGATGTCCACAATCTCTTTCACAATGCTCACACCCAGCCCGGTGCCAGGCACTTTGCCAGAAGCGTCGGCGCGGTAAAAGCGCTCCCCCACGCGCTGGCGCTGCTCGGGCGACAGGCCAATGCCGGGGTCGCTGATGCGGATCGCCACCCATGGCGCATGGGACTCGACCGTGATACTGACCTCGCCGCCCGCTGGTGAATATTTGTAGGCGTTGGAGAGCACGTTCAAAATCGCCTGCTGCACTTTTTTCTGATCCGCCAGAATCGACACCGGGCCGCCCGGAAACGTCATCCGGGGCGGCAAGCGACCGGCAGGCAGCTTGAAGCCGTGCACCACCTCGGTCACCAGCGCCGGCACCGGCAAGTCCTTGAAGACAAAATCCTTGCCCCGGCGGGCCTCGATCCGGGCCAGGTCCAGCAGCTCATTGAGGATGGTGGACATCAGCTCAGCCTGCTTGTGGATGATGGTTAAAAACTCGGTGCGGCTCGCCTCGTCTAGCTCTTGGTGCAGCAAGACCTCGGAAAACCCGAAGATGCTGGCCATCGGCGTGCGCAGTTCATGCGCGGCGGTGGACAAAAACTCGCTCTTCATAAGGTCCACTTCAGTCTCGCGGGAAATATCGTGCAGATACAAAATTTGCGTCACGCTTTCCCCCGGCGACTCGCGCAAACCCACTTCAAGCACCCGCTTGCTGGCATCGGCCAGTTCAATCTTGTGACGCTGCTCGCGGCCCGCACCCGGCGCCGACGCGGTCGCTGCGCCGTTTTGGTTCATGACGCGCAAAGCCGCAATGCCCGGAAAGCGCGCCTGCGGCACACACACTTGCGCCAGCCGTTGCGAAAATTCAACCTCGCCCAAACCCATCACCTCAAACGCAGCGATGCCCAGCAGGCGCGAAAACGCCGGGCTGACATATTTAACGCAGTGCGCGCGGTCAAATGAAATAAACGCATCCGGGCTCAGGGCAAAAATGCCATTGAGCTGCGCCGCGTGCTCGCGCACGCGCGCCTCGGCCGCACGCCGGGCCGTGATGTCAATGCGGTTGCCCACGATGTACCCACTGGGCGTGCGGTGCTCCACAATCATCAGCCAGCGCCCATCGGCCAGCGGCTGCTCCAGCACCGACCCATCGGCACGCTGGTGCTGTGCCACACGCTGGCGCACCCAGTCGTCCACCCGCCCGACGGCCTCGCGGTACTGGCCGCGCTCGGCGCCCCGGCGCACGATGTCTTCAAACGTGTTGCCCGGCACGATCAGGTCACGGCTGGTTTCATAAAACTTCAGATACGCCTCGTTGCACAGCATCAGCCGGTCGGCCTCGTCGTAGAGGGTGATGCCTTGCGAAATGCTGCTCACCGCCTCACGCAGCAGCTGGTCTGACTTTTCAGCCGCTTGTTGGGCCGCCAGGCGCTTGAGGCTCTCGGCCCGGACCACCTCGCGGCTGTCCCCCAACTGCTGCGCCATGCTGTTGAAAGCCATGGCGGTTTGCGCCAGATCGTCATGCCCCTTGACGGGTACCCGGTACTCAAAATCGCCGGCGGCAAAGCGCTGACTGGCCCGCCGCAGCGCCACCAACTGGCGCGTCAGGTAGCTGCCCAATAACCACGAAAACAAAGCCACCAAGACCATCACCAGCCCCGCCATGCTAGCCGCCCAGTGCCGGGCGGACGCCAGCAAAATCGTCAAGGGCGCGGTCGAGACGCCGAGTTGAACCTCGCCTTGCCGCAGCGCACCCGCCAGCACCGGCGTCGACGCGTCAAACACACCGTCATGCACGTCGTCGAGGCTATTCTCCGAATGAAAAGGGCGGCCCAACAGCGTGGCGTCGCCTTGCTGGGCCAGCACCACCCCCGCCGCATCGACGATGCGCACAAAGGCGATCTGATCGGACGCCATGGCCTCGGTCACCAGGCTGTCCAACGTGGCCAGGTCCTGGGCAATGACGGCATCCTTGGCCGCGACGGCCAGCAGCTTGCCCGCCAGTTGCACCCGGCGCGTCAGTTCAGCCTCGTTGGAGTCCCGCAACACCGACAGCGCACTGCCGATCATGACGGCCAGCAAGGCCATCACGATCACGGCCACCCCGAGCATAATTTTGCTGCGAAACCGCATCGTCAAGGGCGCCCGTAACGTTCAAGCAAATCAATGTCCAGCGCCCGGATATCGTTCCACTCCTTGTCCTGCGCCCCCGCAATGCCTTTGAACGCCAGCGGTGCCAACAGGCGCTGCCCGTCCGCGTCCTTGCCCAGCGACTGCATGGCCGCCAGCACCTTGTCGAGCGCAGCGGCGGCCACGCGCGGATGCACGGCAAAAGCGTGCGGGGTGTAGGCCGGTGTTTCGGTGAGCACACGCAGGGCGTCCCGAACCTCCACTGGGGCGGCCTCCAGGGTGCGCACAATCCCGCCACCGGCTTCATGCAAACCGGAGGCCACCGCGCGGTAGACCGAATCGTGCGACGCGACAAACTTGGCCTCAATAGGAATTTTCAGACGGCCAAACTCGGCCTGCGGCAGGATGCTGGCGGCAAAGGCGGCCGGCGCCGGAAACACCACCGTCTTGCCCGCCAGATCAGCTGGTTTTTGGTACGGGCTGTCCTTTCTCACCACCAAAACACCCTTGATCTTGCGATCCTGTTCTTTGGCAAACGCCCGGTAGCCCACGGCCTGGTGAAAAACCACGTAGTGGTAAGGATTCATGTACGCCAGATCGTATTCACCGCGCCCCAGGCGCTCCTCAAACACCGGAATGCTGGGCGCGGTCTTGAAGACCAACAGCACCCCCGAGCGCCGGCTGATCTCGGCCAGCAGCGGGCCCCAATCCTGCGCCAGGCGACTGGCCGACTGCTGCGGAACAATCCCCAAGGTGAGCGCTGGGGGCGCGGTTTGCGCCTGCCCAGCGGGAGCGCCCAGCAGGCACAGGACGACAGCGCCAAGCGCCGCAAAATTTCTTAAACGTAGCATCCGACTCTCCTCAGGCGACCAGGGGCAACCACAGCGTCACGGTGGTGCCCACACCGGCGTCGCTGACCACATCAATCTCGCCGTCATGCAGTTCGATAATTTCCTTGACGATGCTCATACCTAACCCGGTGCCGGGCACCTTGCCCGAGGTATCGGCCCGGTAAAAACGCTCAAAAATACGGGCCAGTTGCGCCGGGGTCATGCCAACGCCCTGATCGACAAAGCGCAGGCCGACGCGCGGGGCCACGCCCCCACCAACGGCCGTGATGAGCTCGATCCTCACCGCACTGCTGGCGGCCGAGTATTTGTAGGCGTTGGACAGCACATTCAAAAACGCCTGCTGGGTCTTCTTGTGATCGGCTTTGACATACAGCGGCTCCTCGGGCATCACCAGCGTCGGCGCGGCACGCAACGCAGGCGGCTTGAAGCTGCTGACGGCCTCTTCGATCAGGGCTTGG
>CAJAFJ010000185.1 GCA_903938955.1 uncultured beta proteobacterium
CGCCGGCCAAGTGGACCTACGAGAACATCGCTTACATGAAGCAGCAGATGCAGGCCCTGGGCCTGGCCATCGACTGGAGCCGCGAAGTCGCCACCTGCGACCCGACGTATTACAAGTGGAACCAGTGGCTGTTTTTGAAGATGCTGGAAAAAGGCATTGCCTACCGCAAGACCCAGGTCGTGAACTGGGACCCGGTCGACATGACCGTGCTGGCCAACGAGCAGGTGATCGACGGCAAGGGCTGGCGCACCGGTGCCACGGTGGAAAAGCGTGAAATCCCCGGCTATTACCTGAAGATCACCGACTATGCCGAAGAGCTGCTCGACCACGTCAAGACCGGTCTGCCGGGCTGGCCCGAGCGCGTCAAGCTGATGCAGGAAAACTGGATCGGCAAGAGCGAGGGCGTGCGCTTTGCCTTCCCGCATGAGATCAAGAATGCCGCGGGTCAATTGATCGATGACGGCAAGATGTACGTTTTCACGACCCGGGCCGACACCATCATGGGCGTCACCTTTTGTGCCGTGGCGCCCGAGCATCCGCTGGCCACGCACGCCGCGCAAACCAACCCGACACTCGCCGCCTTCATTGACGAATGCAAAAAAGGCGGCACCACCGAAGCCGAGCTGGCGGTGCGCGAAAAAGAGGGCATGCCCACGGGCTTGTTTGTCACGCATCCGCTGAACGGCCACCCCATCGAAGTCTGGGTCGGCAACTACGTGCTGATGAGTTACGGCGATGGCGCGGTCATGGGCGTGCCAGCGCACGACGAGCGCGACTTTCTGTTTGCCAAAAAGTACGGCATTGACATTTTCGAAGTGGTGCTGGTCGATGGTCTGGAATACGACTACGACCGTTGGCAGGATTGGTACGGCGACAAGCAACGTGGCGTCACCATCAACTCCGACAGTTTCAGCGGCTTGTCCTTCAAGGACGCGGTGAACGCCGTGGCGCATGCGCTGCAGGTCAAAGGCCTGGGCGAGAAAAAAACCACCTGGCGCCTGCGCGACTGGGGCGTCAGCCGCCAGCGTTACTGGGGCACGCCGATTCCCATCATTCACTGCCCGGAGCATGGTGCCGTGCCGGTGCCCGAACAAGATTTGCCGGTGGTGTTGCCGCAAGACTGCGTGCCCGATGGCTCGGGTAACCCGTTGCACAAGCATGAAGGCTTCCACGCCGGCGTGGTCTGCCCAATTTGCGGCGTTAAAGCGCGGCGCGAAACCGACACGATGGACACCTTTGTCGATTCCAGCTGGTATTACATGCGCTACTGCGACCCGAAAAACGCCGACCACATGGTGGCCGAGGGCGCAGACTACTGGATGCCAATGGACCAGTACATCGGCGGCATCGAGCACGCCATTCTGCATTTACTGTACGCCCGGTTCTGGACCAAAGTGATGCGCGACATGGGGCTGGTCAAGGTCGATGAGCCCTTCACCAAGTTGCTCACCCAGGGCATGGTACTTAACCATATTTACTCGCGCAAGGCCGATAAGGGCGGTATCGAGTACTTCTGGCCGCACGAGGTCGAAGACATTCAGGATGCGACTGGCAAGGTCATCGGCGCCAAGCTCAAAGCCGCCAAGGGCGATTTGCCCGCAGGCACGCTCATCACCTACGAAGGCGTGGGCACCATGAGCAAGAGTAAAAACAACGGCGTTGACCCGCAGGATCTGATTGAAAAATATGGCGCCGACACCGCGCGGCTCTACACCATGTTCACCGCGCCGCCCGAGGCCACGCTGGAGTGGAACGACGCGGCCGTTGAAGGCTCCTACCGCTTTTTGCGCCGGGTCTGGAACTTCGGCGTCAAGCTGTCCGCGATCGGCAATACCGCGACCCCGGCGGACAGCGCCGGGACGGCGCTGTCCGGCTTGAGTTTGAGCAAGGACGCCAAGGGCTTGCGGGTGGAAATCCACACCGTGTTCAAGCAAATTGATTACGACTACCAGCGCATGCAGTACAACACGGTGGTGTCGGGCGCGATGAAGCTGCTCAATGCACTGGAAAACTTCAGCGACGATGGCGCTGAAGGCAGCCGCGCGGCGCTGCGCGAAGGGTTTGGCATTTTGCTGCGCAGCATTTACCCGGCCACGCCCCACCTCACGCACACGCTGTGGGGCGAGTTGGGCTACGCGGCCCACTTTGGCGATTTGCTTGATGCGCCCTGGCCGCAGACCGATGCGCAGGCTTTGTTGCAGGACGAGATTGAGCTCATGTTACAGATCAACGGCAAGCTCCGGGGCGCCATTGTGGTGCCGGCCGGCGCGAGCAAGGAAGCCATTGAGCGCATGGCCATTGACAGTGACATTTTTCAAAAGCAGGCGCAAGGTGCGGCGATCAAAAAGGTCGTCGTGGTGCCGGGTCGTCTCGTCAACGTGGTGTATTGAGCAACATGATGAAACGTCGCTCAACCCTTGCGCTGATGAGTCGTATCAGCCTGGCCGTTCTGGCGCTGGGGGGCTGCGGCTTCAAGCTGCGTGGCGACCAGAACTACAGCTTTCAAACCATCGCCGTGATGCCGCAGCCGGGCAGCGCCATTGCGGTTCAGCTGCGTCGCTCTTTTGGCGACTCGGTGCGGGTGCTGGCACCTGAGGCGCCCCTGGCGCAGGCGCAGGTGGTGATCGACATCTTGCAAGAGCAGCGCGAAAAAATCGTGGTGGGCATCAACAGCTCGGGCCAGGTGCGCGAGTTCCAGCTGCGCATCCGCGTGAAGTTCCGGGTCCGCACGCCACAGGGCCTGGAGCTGACGCCGCCGACCGACATCCTGCAACAGCGCGACATCAGTTTCAGCGAGTCCGCCGTGTTGGCCAAAGAAGCGGAAGATGCGCTGCTGTACCGCGACATGCAAAACGACATCGTGCAGCAACTCATGCGCCGCCTGGCGACCGTCAAGTTGTAAGGGTGAGTCAGCCCCATCATGCAGCTCGCGCCCCATCAACTCGGCCCCCATTTGCAGAAGGGCCTGAAAAGCCTGTACACCCTGCACGGGGATGAGCCGCTGCTGGTGCAAGAGGCGGCGGATGCCATTCGCGCCTTTGCCCGCACGCAAGGCTTTACCGAGCGCACCTCGCACACCGTGGCCGGTGCACACTTTGACTGGAGCGAGGTGCTGGCGGCCGGTGGGTCATTAAGCCTGTTTGCCGACAAGCAGATCGTGGAGCTGCGCATTCCGTCTGGCAAACCCGGCAAAGAGGGCAGCACCGCGATTCAGCACCTGGCCGAACAATCGCGCGGCAACGATTCCACGCTCACCCTCGTCATGCTGCCGCGACTCGACAAGCTGACCAAGGGCGGCGCCTGGTTTGGCGCGCTGGAGAGTTTTGGCGTCACGATTCAAGTCGAGCCGGTGGAACGCAACGCCCTGCCGTCCTGGATTGCCCAGCGGCTCTCCGCCCAAGGCCAGCGCGTGGCGGCGGGTGAAGACGGCCAG
>CAJAFJ010000186.1 GCA_903938955.1 uncultured beta proteobacterium
TCGTTGGCCAGCACGGTGTGATCGACCGGGTCCCAGTTCACGGTGCCCAGCTTCTTGTAGACCAGGCCTTTTTCATAGAGGCGGGTGAACAGCCACTGTTCCCAGCGGTAGTACTCGGGTGTGCAGGTGGCGAATTCGCGTTCCCAGTCGATGGCGAAGCCGAGCGACTTGAGTTGCGAACGCATGTAATCGATGTTGGAGTACGTCCAGCCAGCCGGCGGTACATTATTTTGCAGTGCAGCATTTTCGGCCGGCATGCCGAAGGCGTCCCAGCCCATCGGCTGCATGACATTGAAGCCCTGCATCTTGTGGAAGCGCGAAAGCACGTCGCCGATGGTGTAGTTGCGGACGTGACCCATGTGCAGTTTCCCGGACGGATACGGGAACATTGACAGGCAGTAGTACTTGGGTTTTGTGGTGTCTTCGACGGCGCGGGCGGCGCCGGTCTTGTTCCAGTGGTCCTGGGCGGCGCGCTCGATGTCGGCCGGGGAGTATTTGTCCTGCATGGGCATGGCGGGGTTCATTCGCTGAAAAACTGAGAGTAATCGCGAATTATACCGGCTGAACCCGCCTCATCGGAGAAGAGGGCAAAGCCACCCCGACGCCTTGTGCCGTTGGGCAATTTCTGGCGTCGGTCGCGCCCGGCGGGAGGCGCCTCTGTGGGCGCCGTTACGGAT
Organism: uncultured beta proteobacterium; assembly: GCA_903938955.1. The sequence continues at coordinate 678 of CAJAFJ010000186.1, forward strand.
GCCGGAGGGCGGGTGGGTAGTGACCGGGTGGAGCTGATGCGGAGCCTGCACGCGCCGCATCAGCTGTAATCAGCTTACTTTCGCCCGGTCACGCCGCTTTTTTTTGCGGGTACATGCCTTCCCAGGTGTTTTGCCAGTAGCGATAGGCATTCTGCGTGGCCGCGAGCGACAACAGGGACATCCGGGACTGGTGACGCCACATCCATGAAAGCTGGGGGGCGGGAGCCAGGTTGTAGGACTGGACGTTGCCGACTTCGTCTTCGACGATGGACAGGAAGCGATCGACGGCCAGGCCCCAGAAGGCTGAGCCTTCGGTGGCGCCGGTCAGAAACTCGGCTTCGCTGACGGCGCGACGCCACAGCTTGAGCGCAAGCTCGTCGCTGATGCCGGCCTTGCGGGCGATCCACGGGAGGATCTTCGGTGCATTCATGCTGTTCATGCTGGTTCTCCTTCTATTTGCTCTCTGAGTAGCGGGTGGCTACGTGTTGGGTAAGACAGCCTTGTGGGCCAAAAGTTTTGTGCACTGCAATATTTTTTTAGCAAGTATACGTGTGCGCTTGTTGCCTGTCTGTGAAAAAATGCTCACTTTTGTAGCTCGCGTTGTACAAATGCAACTTATTGGTCAGACCAATTGGCCAGTTTCCGAGCTTCCTCATTTGAGACGCCATGTCCGATCTGCTTGCAAATTTAAATAGCCCGCAACTTCAGGCGGTTACGTTGCCGCCCGTGCATGCGCTGATCCTCGCTGGTGCTGGCAGTGGTAAGACCCGGGTGCTGACGACACGCATTGCCTGGCTCATGTCCACCGGTCAGGTCGGCCCGCACGGCGTGCTGGCCGTGACTTTTACCAACAAGGCGGCCAAGGAGATGACGGCGCGGCTGTCTTCGCTGGTGCCGATCAATACGCGCGGCATGTGGATCGGCACGTTTCACGGCCTGTGCAACCGCCTGCTGCGGGCGCATTACCGCGAGGCCGGGCTGCCGCAAACCTTCCAGATCCTTGATTCGGCGGACCAATTGGCCATGGTCAAGCGTTTGCTGAAGAACCTCAATGTCGACGACGAAAAATATCCGCCGCGCGAGTTGTGCCACTTCATCAACGCCCACAAGGAGCAGGGCGTGCGGGCGGCGCAGGCCGAGGTTTATGACAATTACACGCAAAAGCGCGTCGAGTTGTACGCCGAATATGAAAACCAGTGCAA
>CAJAFJ010000187.1 GCA_903938955.1 uncultured beta proteobacterium
CCCACGACGCTGAACCGGCAAGGTAACGACAGCGGCACGCAGTACCGCAGCGGCATCTATTTCTCCACGCCTGAGCACGAGGCTGTGGCCAACGCGCTGATTCAGGAGATGACGCAAAGTGGCGTCTACACGCGCCCCATCGTGACCGAAGTGTTGCCTCAGGCCAACTACTCGCCCGCCGAAGACTACCATCAGGACTTTTTTGCCAACAACCCCGGCCAGGGTTATTGCGTGGCCGTGGCGGCGCCCAAGGTGGCCAAGTTCAGAAAGACGTTTGCCCGGCTACAAAAAACCTGACCCGTTAGGGCCGCTCTGCCAGTTCAATGATGGCGGCCAGCGGCACCTTGCCGGGCGCCTCATAAGCTGCCACGACCCAGGCACGCGACGGGTGGTCGGCGGCATCTTCCAGTAGCTCCAGAATAAATCGGATCGACGGCTTGTCGAGCGCCGCAAACGGGTCATCCAGCAAGGTCACAGCCGCCCCGCTGGCGAATGCGGCTGCCAGCCAGACCTTGCGTTTCGACCCGGTGGACAGCATGTAAAGCGGCTTTTCCAAAAACGGCGCCAGCGACAAACCTTCGATCACATGCTGCAAAAGCGATTCGTCAAACCCGGGGTAGTGCGGTCGCACAGACTCGAAGTAGGTCAGCGGGTTGATCTGCTCAAACGCGTCCGAGCGCGGATCGGCCCAGAACACCTGTTGCCGGTAGGCGCTTGACGACGGCTTGAGCCCGACGCCATGGATGTGGAATTGACCGGCATCCGCAGGCAGCGCACCTGCCAGCAAGCGCAACAGCGTGGTTTTGCCGCTGCTATCGCCGCCCAGCAGCAAAGTGACGCCGGGCGGAATGTGCACGGACAGACTGGTAAACAAGGTGTTCTGCGGGTACGCGAAATTGAGTCCGTCCAGCTGCAGCACAGGGGGCGTCGGTAGAGTTTCCATCAAGTGTTTGTCGTTTGGGTTGAGGATGCGCGCCAGCTTAAACCGCCTGCGCCTGTGCCCGGGCCGCCCGCCAGCGTGGCCAGACCACAATCACCACCAGCCCGCACAGCACCAGTGCTCCGGCGGTCAGCTTCCAGGCCGGCAGGGGCTCACCCAGCGACAGGGCGGAGGCGCCCATGCCAAACACCGGCACCAGCAGCGCCATCGGCGTCACGGTGGCGGCCGGGTGGCGCGCCAGCAGCCAGTTCCATGCGCCGTAGCCAAACAGCGTGTTGCCAACGGCCTGCCACAGCACGCAGGCCCACACGCCCACGCTGGCATGCATCACGCTGGTCACGATGAGCGCGGGGCCTTCCAGCCACCAAGACAAGGCGAACAAAGGCGGCACGGCAAACAGGCTGGTCCAGACCATAAAGCCCAGCATGTCGACACGCCCCACCGTCTTGACCACCATATTGGCGCAGGCCCAGAAAAAGGCGGCCGACAGCACCAGGGCCAGACCTTTTAACGTCAGCGTGGCATCCAGATGCGAGGCGATCACCGCCAGCCCCGCCACGGCCAGCACCAGCCCCGCCATTTGGTAGCCGCGCACCCGTTCGCCCAGCGCCACAAGGGCCAGGCCGATGGTGAAAAATACTTGCACTTGAATCACCAGCGAGGCCAGCCCGGGCGAAATGTCTGCGCGCATGGCCAGAAACAACAAGGCAAACTGCCCCACGCCCAGCAGCACGCCAAACGCCGCCAGCTTGTGCCAAGGTACCGCTGGTCGCTTGATAAAGAGCAGCCATGGCAGGGCCGACAAGCAAAAGCGCAGCGTGGCAAACAAGAACGGCGGCAAGCCGTCCAGACCCCAGCGAATCACCACAAAATTGGTGCC
>CAJAFJ010000188.1 GCA_903938955.1 uncultured beta proteobacterium
CGTAGCCCAGCGCCACGCCCATGTTGCGCAGCACGGTGCTGTCGGTCAGGTCACGCTGCCAGCGTGAAATCGGCAGTTTTTCGCTCAGGTGTTTGAGCAGGGCGTTGGCCAGGCCCAGGTTGCCTTCGGCGTTTTCGAAATCAATTGGGTTGACCTTGTGCGGCATGGTGCTGCTGCCCACTTCGCCTTCGCGCAGGCGCTGCTTGAAGTAGCCCAGGCTGACGTAACCCCAGACATCGCGTGACCAGTCGATCAGGATGGTGTTGGTGCGCGCCACGGCGTCAAACAGCTCGGCCATGTAGTCGTGCGGCTCGATCTGGATGCTGTAGGGCTGAAAGGTCAGGCCCAGGCCGACCGGCTCGGGGGTTTCAATGACCTTGCGGCTGAAGGCTTCCCAGTCAAACTCGGGCCAGGCCGACAGGTGGGCGTTGAAGTTGCCTACGGCGCCGTTCATCTTGGCCATCAGCTTGATGCTGGCGATGCGTTCACGGGTGGCGTTCAGGCGCACCACGACGTTGGCGATTTCCTTGCCCACGGTGGTCGGGCTGGCGGTTTGGCCGTGGGTGCGGCTCAGCATCGGCACGTCAGCAAACGCATGTGCCATCTCGCGCAGCTTGGCAATGACCGCGTCCAGCGCGGGCAGCAGCACCTGGTCGCGTCCGGCCTTGAGTTGCAGGGCGTGGCTGGTGTTGTTGATGTCTTCGCTGGTGCAGGCAAAGTGGACAAACTCACCGGCGGCGAGCAGCTCGGGGCGGGCGTCAAATTTGGATTTGATCCAGTACTCGACCGCTTTCACATCAGGGTTGGTGACCTTCTCGATGGCCTTGATGGCTTCGCCATCGGCTTCGGAGAAATTCTTCACCAGGGCCATCAGGTAAGTGCGGGCACCGGGGGTCAGCGGGTTGAATTCGGCAAAGCCGCAGTCGCTCAGGGCGATGAACCAGGCCACCTCGACCTGCACGCGGCGTTGCATATAACCCTGTTCACTCATGACAGGGCGGAGTTTGGCGAGCTTGGCGGCATAGCGACCGTCAAGAGGGGAAAGGGCGGATATGGCAGAAAAATTCATGCGCGGATTGTAGGTGGCGCGCCGCCCCCCTGCGCAGTCAGGGGCGTAGAAGTCTGGTGGATAGAATGAAACACTCAGTAACACTAAACCGCCCATGAAATTAATCGGATCCCTTTCCAGCCCTTATGTACGCAAAGTACGCGTCGTCATGGCCGAGAAAAAACTTGACTTTGAGTTCGTCAATGAAGACGTCTGGGCGGCTCAGACCACGATTGCCGAGTCGAACCCGCTGGGCAAGGTGCCTTGCCTGATCATGGAAGGCGGCGAGTCCTTGTTTGATTCACGGGTGATTGTGGAATACCTTGACACCCTGTCGCCGGTCGGCAAACTGATTCCGTCGATAAGCCGGGAGCGGGCCGAGATCAAGACTTGGGAAGCGTTGGGCGATGGCGTGCTGGACGCCTCCATCCTGGCGCGGCTGGAAGCGACCTGGGCGGGCCGCACGGAGGCGCAACGCAGCCAGGCCTGGATCGACCGCCAGATGGGTAAAGTACACGCCTCCCTGAAGGCCATGAGCCTGGGCCTGGGTGAAAAACCCTTTTGTGCTGGCATTTACCTGAGCCTGGCCGACATTTCGGTGGGCGTGGCACTGGGTTATCTGGATTTCCGTTTTCCGCAGATTGATTGGCGCACCGCTCACCCCAATTTGCTCAAGCTGCATGACAAGCTGATGCTGCGCCCCAGCTTTATCGACACCCGTCCAGTCTGACCCGTCAAGAGCCTGGTGACGTTCCCATTACCAGGGCCGGTCGGAGGCGAGCGATTTGGTCAGGGCCAATAGGCGTTCCAGGTTGATTTGAACCTTGACATCGCGGTGCTGCACGCCCCCGACAATGCGGAATTCGGGCCGACTGGTGTCGCGCACGATCAGTTCCCCGGTCGGCATGCCGCTGCGGTTGATCAAGACCGCCACGCGCGGGGTCGTGGTGTTGGCGCCGCGCTTGATGACCGCCGCAATTTCGTCGGTGGCCAGGCGCACAAACGAGCCTGGTGAAAAAATGCCGGTGGCCTTGATCAGGGCCGCACCGGCCTCGTCCACCTGGCGCTCCTCATTGAAATAAATGGCTTGCATGGCGCTCGCCGGCGAATCGGCCAGGCGCGTGGCGCGCGGTGACAGCCGGGCGGCAAACATGTCTGCGCGCTGAATCAGGCGCGCCATGCGCTGGGCCTCAGACCGCGCGCCCAGGGGCCCGGGTGTTTTGGTGTGGTGGTCAACCACCGCTTCCAGCCAGAGCGGGTCGGTGACGCCGCGCTGCCGCAGCAGGGTCAGGCCACGGCCGGCATGCTGCTCGATCTGGCGCAACTGGTCTGCGTTGGGCGCTTCTTTTTGTGCCGCCAGCCGGTCTTGTAACTCGGTCATGCCGACATTCATGGTGAGCGCCGCCTTGCACAAGGAGGTTTCCAGCTCGGCGGGCCACTTCAACACCTCACGCGCGGCGATGCTGCACATCACGCTGACCAGCATCGCGTGGGTGGCGCTGTACATGCGCAGTTCGTTGCTGGAGAGGTACATCAGGGCAAACAGCGTGCCGTCCGGGTTGCTGCGCGCATGCTGGTTGAGTTGCCTTTGCAGCTTGTCCAGCCGGGGACAAAAGCTCTCGCTGTTTACGTCGCGTAGCATGGCGTGTGTTTGCGCCTGCAGGTCCAGCCAGTCGGGCTTGTCGCTGAGGGGGGCGGCACGGGTGTTTTCCAGCTCCAGGGCAGAAAACTGGCTTTCGGCAATTTCACCCAGCGCGAAATCGTCGGTGACCATGGTGCGGAGTTTGCCGATATAGGCGCGGCGGTAGTTTTCGGACTCGGTCACATCCATAAACAATTGCTCGCGCTCCACCAACACCTGGTCCAGGTCGGCCTGGCTGCGGATGACGAAACCTCTGGGCGCGATCAGGATGCCTGCCGAATCCCAGAGTGAAAAGGGAATGGGCTGACCGATGCGTATGCTATCGACGTTAACGGTGACAAGGTTCATAAAGTGCTGGAATTATGCCTAGGCATAAGGCACAGGACGAGCTTAAGGCATGGTGCGGGCCTGCTAGCATCAAAGTCATGACTGACATACCCACTATTTCTGCGCTTTCAGACAAAATTTGCGGCCGTTCGCAGGTGCTGGACCGCATCCAGCGCTTGCCCCGCCCGCTGGTGTTTACCAATGGCGTGTTTGATGTGCTGCACCGCGGCCATGTGATGTACCTGGCGCAGGCCCGCGCGCTGGGCGCCAGCCTGGTGGTTGCACTCAACACAGATGCCTCAGCCCGGCGCCTGGGCAAAGGGCCGGACCGCCCGCTCAACAACGAAGGCGACCGCGCTTTTGTCATGGCCGCCCTGGCCAGCACCAGCCTGGTGACCTGGTTTGACGAAGACACGCCGCTGGAACTGATTGCCGACATCAAGCCCGACATTCTGGTCAAGGGCGGTGACTATGACATGGCCAAGCTGGCCGAGACCCCGGTGGTCGAGTCTTATGGCGGACGCGCGCTGGCGCTGCCGTTTGTGGATGGGTATTCGACCACCGCGCTGGTGCGCAAGATTCGCCAGGGTTGATTCAAATAAGCATTCCGGCCAAGACAAACTGGCACAGAAAGTCCTCAAACGGGTGTCCGCACATGAGCAAACCAGGCGCCCTAGCTTTTGGCTCCAGTGCAGCAACACATTGAAAAATTATTAGCTAGACTGCATGGGCAATAAAATTCCAACGCCAAGCGAGATTGAAATGATGGACTTTTCAAATGCTAATGCAGCCTTGGCCCTTGTGGAGTCCACCCCGGACGGCATTGCACTGTTTGACCTAAACAACAAGGTCATCTTTGCCAACGGAAATTTTTGCGCGCTATGGTGCATCGACTATGCGAACCTTCTGAGGATGACGCAGTCCGAATTTCACGCCCATAAGCTGAAAATGCTGTCGGACCCCGCGCAGGATTCCAAGCTTCTGTACACCGCATCGGGGCAAGACGCCAGCGCCGAAACCGACTACATCCGCTTGAAAAGCGGTATGTGGTACGAACGACTTGTGTTTGACCACATGGTTAATGGGGAGTGCCGGGGCCATGTGGTGCAGTGGCGGGACGTGACCAAAAGGCACAACGCGCTGGTGTTACTCCAAACCGAGCGTGACTTGCTGCATTCGCTGATGGACAGTGTGCCGCACCAGATTTATTTCAAGGATGTACAAAGTCGGTTCACCAGAGTCAATAAGGCGCTCGCTGCGCGCTATGGCCTGATCAATACGAAGGACGTCATCGGCAAATCGGACGCCGACTTTTATTCAGCAGACCATGCGGCCCAAACCCGCCAGGAAGAGCTAGTGATCATGTCCACGCTCATCCCTCAACTCAACCAGTTACACCATGAAGTCTGGACTGACGGGAGCGATGCCTGGAATGTGTCGACAAAAATGCCGCTCATTGATCCCAAGGGCAATGTCATAGGGGTCTATGGAATTGCCCACGACATCACCGAGCAAAAGCGGTCTGAAGCAATTTTCTGGAGACAGGCCAACTTTGACTTGCTGACCAATCTGCCGAACCGCCGGCTAATGCGCGACCGCTGGGAGCAGGCGACACATTTGCAAAAGAGAAGTGGCAACTCGTTGGCATTGATGCTCATCGACCTGGACCGTTTCAAGGAAATCAATGACACCAAAGGGCATGACAGCGGTGACGAACTTCTGGTGCAAGTGGCGCGGCGAATGTCCGGTTGTCTCCGGGCCGTTGACACAGTGGCACGATTGGGTGGCGATGAGTTTGCGATCATCATCAGTGACGTATCGGACTCCCAGGTAGTCGAAGTACTCGCCAATACGCTTCTGACTTGTCTGCACTTACCGTTTGATTTGTTGGGTAGCGAAGTACAGATATCGGGGAGCCTGGGCGTTAGCTTGTATCCTGCAGACGGGGAAGATCTTGATGAGTTGATGCGCCATGCCGACCAGGCAATGTACCGGGTCAAGACTGCAGGCGGCAATGGCTGCGCATTTTTTCGCACCGAATGAATGGAATGTAGCGTTGTGGTTATTGAGCGACTGCTTGGGTTGATTCGTACTAACGGCTACATTTTGTCGGGAAGAGTCACCCGTTGACGTAATGTGTATCAACGCTAAAGCAGCAAGTCAGTCCTTGGTACACAAGCCAAGATCAAGATATAGCGCTCTGCGTGGTGGGTGGAGTCGGTTCAATCCGTCGCAATCGCCCCATACCGCGCCTTATCAGATGCGCCAGATCGTCGATGTAGGTGAACACGGCGGGCACCACCAGCAGGCTGAGCAGCGTGGAGGTGATCAGGCCGCCAATCACGGCAATCGCCATCGGTGAGCGAAAGCTCGGATCGGCGCCCCAGCCCAAAGCCAGCGGCATCATGCCCGCGCCCATGGCGATGGTGGTCATCAAAATCGGGCGGCTGCGCTTGTGGCAGGCGTCGACCAGCGCGTCAAAGCGGCTCTTGCCGGCTTCGCGCGCCAGAATCGCGTAGTCCACCAGCAAAATCGAATTTTTGGTGACGATGCCCATCAGCATGATCAGGCCGATCATCGACGGCATCGACAGCGCCCGCCCGGTCAGCAGCAGCGCCACAAACGCACCGCCCATGCTCAGCGGCAGTGCCGCCAGGATGGTGATGGGCTGCATGAAGTCGTGAAACAGCAGCACCAGCACGCCGTAAATGCACAGCACGCCAATCAGCATGGCGATGCCAAAGCTGGCAAACAGCGCCTGCATTTCCTGCGCATCGCCCAGTTCGGCAATCTTCACACCTGGCGGCAGGCTCGTCATGCTGGGCAGGGCGCGCGCTTCGGCGTTGACCTCGCCCAGCTGGCGGCGGCCCAGCTCCACGTCCAGCGTTACATTGCGGCTGCGGTTGAGGCGGTCAATTTGCGCCGGGCCGCTCTCCATGCTTAGGGTGGCCACGTTGCCCAGCAGCACCGGGTTGGGTACACCACCCGCGCCGATTTTGCCGGGCACGGTCAGGCGCGCCAGCGTGGCCAGATCGGCCCGCACCGCCTCGGGCAGCTTGACGCGGATCGGCACCTGGCGCTCGGACAGGTTGAGCTTGGGCAGGCTGGTGTCGTAGTCACCCGCGGTGGCCACGCGGATGGTTTCGCCGATGCTGGCGGCGGTCACGCCCAGGTCGGCGGCGCGGGCAGCGTCGGGGCGCACGATGATTTCAGGGCGCACCAGCGAGGCGCTGGAGTTGACGTTGCCCACGCCTTGCAGCGTGCGCAGTTCGCGCTCAACCTTTTGTGCGGTCGCCAGCAGCGTCACCGCATCGTCGCTCTTGAGCACCAGCTGCATTTTGACGCCCGAATCGGGCGGGCCCACCGTGAAGCGGGCGCCCGCAATGTCTGACATTTTCTGGCGCAACTGCGCTTCAATGTCGGCCATGCTGGCGGTTCGGTCGTTGCGGTGGCTGGTGGTGAGGGTGAGCACGGCGCGGCGCGCTTCGGCCGAGGCACCGGGGGCAAACGCATCGCCGCTGGAGCCCCCGCCAATCGAGCTGAAGATGCCTTTAACATGGGGCACCGTCATGGCGGCAAGGCGCGCGCGCTCGGCGGTGGCGCGGGTCTCGGCCAGCGTGCTGCCGGGCGGCAGTTCGATGTTGATCTGGGTCTGGCCGCGGTCGGCGGCCGGCACAAAACCGGTCGGCAGCAGTGGCACCAGGGCGATCGAGCCGACAAAAAACAGGGCCGCGCCGGTCATGGTGAGGCCGCGGTGGCTCAGGCACCAGCGCATGGTTGCCATGTAGCGAGCCATCAGCCAGCCGTCGGGCGGCTCCTGGCCTGGTGCAACGGCTTCAACGGCTCTGGACGAGTGCGGTTTCAAAATGTAGGCCGCCATCATCGGCGTGAGCAG
>CAJAFJ010000189.1 GCA_903938955.1 uncultured beta proteobacterium
CTCAAGCTGAGCGCCGTGTGCGTTTGGGCTTGGTGGTGTCCGAACTGGTTCGCGCCAACAATCTGCAAGCCAAGACTGAGCAAATCAAGGCGCACATTGAAGAGCTGGCTGCCAGCTACGAGAAACCCGCTGACGTGATGCGTTGGTACTACAGCGACAACAACCGTCTGGCTGAAGTCGAAGCGATCGTGATTGAAAACAACGTGACCGACTTCGTGTTGGCGCAGGCCAAGATCAGCGAAAAAAGCGTGTCCTTCGATGAATTGATGGCGCAAAAATAAAACCAAGGCCCCCTGCGGGTGGCATGAATGGGGCTGGTGCCGGACTTGTAGTCTTGCATTTAAGCCCCATTCTCTTTGGGGTGCCTATTTTTCGGTACAGTATTGGTTTATTTGGAGACAGCATGAACGAGCGATTTGGTGCAATGGATACGCAAGCTTTGGGTATGGTGCCCATGGTGATTGAGCAATCGGGTCGCGGCGAGCGGTCGTATGACATCTATTCACGCCTGCTCAAAGAGCGCGTGATTTTCCTGGTCGGCCCGGTCAATGACTATGTGGCCAACTTGGTGGTGGCACAGTTGCTGTTTCTCGAAAGCGAAAATCCTGACAAGGATATCTCTTTTTACATCAACTCGCCTGGTGGTTCGGTCAGCGCCGGTATGGCGATTTATGACACCATGAACTTCATCAAGCCTGAAGTCTCGACGCTGTGCACGGGCATGGCTGCCAGCATGGGCGCATTTTTATTGGCGGCTGGCGCCAAGGGCAAGCGCTTCTCCTTGCCCAACTCGAAAATCATGATTCACCAGCCTTCAGGTGGCAGTCAAGGCCAGGCCACCGACATTGAGATTCAGGCACGCGAGATTTTGAAAACGCGTGAGCAACTCAACATCATCCTGGCTGAGCGTACCGGTCAGCCGCTGGCACGCATTGCGCTTGATACCGAGCGTGACTACTACATGTCCGCCGAAGAGTGCCGGGAATATGGCCTGATCGACAAGGTCATTGCCAAGCGGGCCTAAGCCGCCGGTTGATTTGATTTCTTGCAGCTTGGCTGCATTCGCGGTGCTTTTTGTCAATGAAAGCGCCGTTTTTATTTGAGTATCATTCGGTAATTTTCCGATAAGGGTGAAGTTCACATGGCCGAAAAAAAAGGCTCCTCCAGCGAAAAAACTCTTTATTGCTCTTTTTGCGGCAAAAGCCAGCACGAAGTCAAAAAGCTCATTGCTGGACCCTCGGTGTTTGTCTGCGACGAATGCATTGATCTTTGCAATGAGATCATTCGCGATGAGTTGCCTCCCAGCACGGAAGCGCTGAAGTCGGGCGATGAGTTGCCCACACCAGCAGAGATCAAGGCCAATCTTGACAGCTATGTTATTGGTCAAGAGCCTGCCAAGCGCACCTTGGCGGTGGCGGTTTACAACCACTACAAGCGTCTGAAGCACAAAGAAAAAGCCAAAAAAGACGACGTCGAATTGGCTAAAAGCAATATTTTGCTGATCGGCCCGACCGGGTCTGGCAAAACTTTGCTGGCTCAGACGCTGGCCCGCATGCTGGATGTGCCCTTTGTCATGGCTGACGCCACCACGCTGACCGAAGCCGGTTATGTGGGTGAAGACGTTGAAAACATCGTGCTCAAGTTGTTGCAAAGCTGCAATTACGAAGTTGAACGCGCACAGCGCGGCATTGTCTACATTGACGAAATCGACAAAATTTCCCGCAAGTCTGACAACCCTTCCATCACGCGTGACGTGTCGGGCGAGGGCGTGCAACAGGCGCTGCTGAAGCTGATTGAAGGCACCATGGCCAGCGTGCCACCACAAGGCGGACGCAAGCACCCGAACCAGGATTTTGTGCAGGTTGACACCACCAATATCTTGTTTATTTGCGGCGGCGCGTTCTCGGGTCTCGAAAAAGTCATCGACAACCGCACGCAATCGTCCGGCATTGGCTTTGGTGCTTCCGTCAAAAGCAAAGAGCAACGCACGTTGACCGAAGTGTTCAAGGACGTGGAGCCAGAAGATTTGATCAAATTCGGCATCATTCCTGAGTTGGTCGGTCGTATGCCTGTGGTGGCGACGCTGGCTGAACTCAGTGAAGACGCGCTGGTGCAAATCTTGACCGAGCCTAAAAATGCGCTGGTCAAGCAATATGCCAAGCTCCTGGCCATGGAAGGTGTGGATCTTGAGATTCGCCCATCCGCCTTGCTCGCCATTGCCAAAAAAGCACTGGCCCGCAAGACCGGCGCTCGGGGCTTGCGCTCGATTCTGGAGTTGGCATTGATCGATACCATGTACGAGCTGCCCAACGCTACCAATGTCGATAAAGTCGTGGTGGACGAGTCCACCATCGATGACAACAAGCCGCCTTTGCTGGTCTACCGCGAAGCGGCCAAGAAGGCTTGATTTGATGGGTCTTCCTGGGTATTCACTCAGGCTTGGCCCTCTGACGACAAGTCAATAATCCGGTGTGGGTTGAAATCCCGCACAGATGATCCTATTTAACAGGTTACAAAAAGGTTCCCCCATGTCTGGTCATACCCCACTGCCTGCTACGCCCATTGATTTGCCACTGTTGCCTCTGCGCGACGTGGTTGTTTTTCCGCACATGGTCATCCCCTTGTTTGTGGGTCGGCCCAAGAGCATCAAAGCCCTTGAAGCGGCGATGGAGTCCGAGCGACGCATCATGCTGGTAGCCCAAAAAGCGGCCGCCAAAGACGACCCACTGGTCACTGACATGTTTGATGTCGGCTGTGTATCCACCAGTCTTCAAATGCTCAAGCTGCCGGATGGCACGGTCAAGGTGTTGGTTGAAGGCCAGCAACGTGCCCTGGTCAATCAGATCGAAGAAGGCGAGTTGCATTTTTCCGCCAACGTCACTCCGATTGAAGCGCAACCTGAGACTGCGACCAAACCCCGAGGCAAGGCCAGCGAAATTGAGGCGTTGCGCCGCGCGGTGATGCAGCAGTTTGACCAGTACGTCAAACTCAACAAGAAAATTCCGCCAGAAATTCTCACTTCTATTTCAAGCATTGACGATGTGGGGCGCCTGGCTGACACCATCGCCGCGCATTTGCCGCTCAAGCTGGACAGCAAGCAAGCGGTGCTCAGCCTCTCAAACGTCAAAGAGCGGCTTGAAAACCTGTTTGAGCAAATTGAGCGCGAAGTCGATATCCTTAATGTCGATAAAAAAATCCGGGGTCGTGTCAAGCGGCAAACTGGCTTCACACCAGGGGCAGTGCGGCTGGGTCAGTCCTTGCTCTGATGGATCTTCGGGACATTCCTCGCCAATATATCAGAGCGCTGGCTCTTGGGAGTTTGGGGGCAA
>CAJAFJ010000190.1 GCA_903938955.1 uncultured beta proteobacterium
GAAAACCTCGGCACCGAGTCCTTGCAGACCTCGCAGCTGGAACCGCTGCTGTCCCGTTTTGACGCGATTCAGTATCACTTCACCAAGCTGCGGGCGATGCCCGAGCAGTCATTGAGCTTGCCGGAAGCCAGCCCCTTGGCCCATGACGCGGCGTCTGTCCCGGCCGCGGCTGGCACAACGGCGCAGGCACTAATTCCCTCGACCGCTCCCGTGGCCCCGGCGCGACCGGCGGCCAATCAGACGGTGCGTGTGCGTGCGCAATTGCTCGACCGGTTGGTCAACCAGGCGGGCGAGGTGATGATCACGCGTTCCCGGCTGGAGGCCCGCTTGGGCCAGTTGCGCGGCTCGTTGGGCGACTTGAGCGGCAACCTGACCCGCTTGCGCAGCCAGTTGCGCGACATCGAGTTGCAGTCTGAATCCCAGATGCAGACCCGCCTGGCGCAGGCCAAGGAGGCGGCGCAAGGCTTTGATCCGCTGGAGTTTGACCGCTTCACCCGGGTCCAGGAACTGACCCGGATGATGGCCGAATCGGTGCATGACGTGGCCACGGTTCAGACCAGTTTGCAGCGCACGATTGAGGGTGCCGAGGACGATTTGATCGCCCAGGCGCGTCAAGCCCGGGAGCTGCAGCGCGATTTGCTGCGCACCCGGATGGTGGAATTTGACGGCATTGCCGAACGTTTGTACGGCGTGGTGCGTCAGGCGTCCAAAGATGCCGGTAAAACCGTCAAGCTCGATATCCAGGGCGGCTCCCTCGACATGGACCGCAGCGTGCTGGACCGCATGGCGCCCGCCTTTGAACATTTGCTGCGCAATGCGGTGGCGCACGGCATTGAAGCGGCGGATCTCCGTGTCAAGGCCGGTAAACCGGCAACCGGCACCATCACGATGGCGCTGCAGCAGCAAAGCAATGATGTGACGGTGACGATCAGCGACGACGGCGCCGGTCTGGACCTGGCCTCTATCCGCGAGAAAGCGCGGCTGCAGGGGCGGCATCCCGATCACGCCACCCTGACCGATGCCGAGTTGGCGAACCTGATTTTTGACCCCGGTTTCACCACTGCTGCCCAAGTGACCGAGCTGGCCGGACGCGGCATTGGTCTGGATGTTGTGCGCATGGAAGTCAACGCGCTGGGGGGCCGTATTGAGACGGCCACGCAGCCGGGGCTGGGCACCCAGTTCAAGCTGGTGCTGCCGCTGACCACGGCGGTCACGCAGGTGGTCATGCTGCGCATGGGTGATCTGGTAACGGGCGTGTCTGCCAATCTGGTGGAGATGGTGCGCCGGGTGCCGGCGGCCGATCTGGAGCGCGCTTATCAGGATAATTTCTTTGCGTATGACGGCGAAAAAGTGCCGTTTTTCTGGGCCGGTGCCTTGTTGCAGGCGTCGGCCAGCAGCAGTGAGACCCGGACCAAAACCATGCCGGTGGCGATTTTTCGCAGTGCCGGGCAACGCGTCGCCCTGCATGTCGATGAAGTGCTGGGCAACCAGGAGGTGGTGGTTAAAAACCTCGGGCCGCAGCTGTCCCGGATGCCGGGGCTGACCGGTATGTCGGTGCTGGCCTCGGGCGCTGTGGTGTTGATCTACAACCCGGTGGCGCTGGTCACGGTCTACGGCGAGCAGGCGCGGCAACTGAAACGCCAGGCCGGGCTGGCAGGCCCCTCGGTGGCGGACGATGCCGCGCTGAAGTCGTTGGTGGCAGGTGTCACGCAGGCACCGCTGGTGCTGGTGGTGGACGATTCGATCACCGTGCGCCGGGTCACCCAGCGTTTGCTCAAACGCGAAGGTTTCCGCGTCGCGCTGGCCAACGACGGCTTGCAGGCGCTGGAGCGTTTGCAGGAGGAAAAACCGGCCGTGGTGCTGTCCGACATCGAAATGCCGCGCATGGATGGCTTTGATCTGGCGCGCAATATCCGGGCCGACGAGACGCTGCGCGACCTGCCCATCATCATGATCACGTCGCGCATCGCCGAGAAACACCGCGATCACGCCCGTGAGCTGGGCGTGGATCACTACCTGGGCAAGCCTTATTCCGAAGACGAGCTGATCGGCCTGGTGCGCCAATATTGCGTCAAACCTGTTGAAGGCTAAGATGAACGGTGTTTTCTCAATCTACCGTTCCCCATGTCGTTTCAACTTGAATCGCTCCACTACCAGAGCCAGGCGGTAGCTGCCGTTGTCGAGGTGTTCGCGGGCACGCCGCGTCAGACGCCGGACTTTATGGCCGGTCATGCGCTGTTCGCCAACCAATGCAAGCTCGATTCAGCAACGCTGGCGCTCAACCTTGAAACCGTTGCCCGCAAATATTTGGCTGATGCGTCCCTTTTGTGCAAGCACGTTGCAGAACCCCGGCCCTTCCCCCTGGATATTTGTGTGGACATGGAGACCGGCACCGGCAAAACACTGGTTTATCTGCAAACCATTTACGCCTTGCAAAAGCAGTACGGCTGGAGCAAATTTATCATCGTCGTGCCGTCGGTGGCCATTCGCGCAGGCATTTTGAATTCACTTCAAAGCTTTGGTAGCCAACTTGCAGAGCAGTACCAGCGCAATGCCCCGATCAGCCACTTTGAGTACGACAGCGCCAAACTCACCCGGCTCAAGCAATTCATCACCAACGCCGAGCCACAGATCATGGTGATGACCTTGCAGTCGTTCAGTGCCGATGACCGGGTGATCAATCGCTCGGGCCGCGATGACGCCATTGACGGCAAAACCTGGTTTGAAGCGCTGGCAAAGTGCCATCCGGTCGTCGTGATGGACGAGCCGCAAGAAGGCATGGACACAGAAAATGCGATCCAGCGGCTGGTCAGCCTCAACCCTCTGGCCAAGCTGCGCTACTCCGCCACGCACGCGGTAGTGAAAAATCGTGTCTTTCGTCTTGCCCCTGCCCAGGCTTATGCGCAAGGGCTGGTTAAAAAAATTGAGGTGCTGTCGGTTACCGAAAAAAACGACGAAGCCACGCTCAAGATCGAACTGGCCGACGTACAGGCCACCGATGTCAGCGCCCCAAAAGCCAAACTTCGCCTTTGGATACGCAACACCAAAGGCGAATTTGCCTGGAAAGAAAGCCGGTGGCTCAAAAAAGGCGACCCACTCGCCAAAGCCAGCAACAACATCAGCTACGCCGACTTCACCGTGGAGCGCATCTACAAAAAAGGCCTGCGTAACGGCATCTGGACCGTGCTCTTCACCAACGGGATTGAACTGCAACTGAACCAGCGGGCGGGCGACATGGCTGGCTTGTTTCGCGCGCAACTGGGTTGGCTGATTCAGACCCACCTGGAGAAAAAAGCAAAGCTGCTTGAGAAGGGCATCAAATGCCTTTCCCTGGTGTTCATTGACAAGGTGGACAACTATCTGGCCACAGACGCCACCACTCCGCCACTCATCAAAACCCTGTTTGAAGAGGAATACACCCGCATCGTCAGTGCGCAAACCGGACGCACACCCACGCTGCAAGAAGTGGCCGCTTGCCAGGGCTCTTATTTCTCGCGCACCAAATCGGGCGACTACACCGACCGGGCCGACTCGATGGCGAGCAACGCTGAAATCTACCGGCGCATCCTGCACGACAAAGAAGGCCTGCTCAAGCTGGACGATCCGATTGAATTCATTTTTTCGCACTCCGCGTTAGGTGTTGGCTGGGACAACCCCAACATTTTCAACATCGCCACCCTGAACCAAAGTTACAGCGACAGCAAGAAGCGGCAAGAAATCGGGCGTGGCCTGCGCATCTGCGTCAACCAAACCGGCAAGCGGGTCTATGACGCAGCTGACGTCGTCGAGGGTGACGAAACCAACCTGCTCACGGTCATCCCCAACGAAACCTACGCCACCTTTGCCCGCCAATACCAGCAGCAGGTAGAAGACGACTACGGCGACCGCAATGCAGGCGCCGAGCTGCGCGAAAACCACAAAGGACAGCGTAAATACAACACGATCCATCGGCGTGACGACCTGTTTAACAGCGCCGCGTTCAAGAGCTTCTGGCGGCGCATGGCCCGTACCACGCGCTACACCGTCAGCTTTAGTGAAGACGACATCGTGAATGAAGCGGCACCCAAAATGGCTGAAATTGCCATGGCGGCGTACCAGGCCGAGGCCACGCTGACCCGCGTGAAAAGCCTGGGCGACAGTCCCAACGACGCGGCCGGGCAAGAGTATGAATTACAAGGCGTTTGGCAGGGCAGCGAAACCCAAACCCTCAAAGCCCGCTTTGCGCCGCTGGACTTGGCGGAGGAACTCTCTGAAGGCACCAGCCTGTCACTGCGCGCCACGCACCGACTACTGTTTGATACCCTGCAAGACCCGGTGCGCGCCGCCCACCTGCTGCGCAACCCGCAACGTTTTTTGCAACAAGCCACCACCATCATTAAAAACGCCGAAACCGAAGCCATGCTGCGCGGCTTGCGCTATGAGGCCGATGGCGGCACCCTGCCGCTGGACATCTTGCAGGCCAGCATCAACACCTACAAATCGGTGGTGCGCACCCCCAACGCGGGCGTCTATGACCAGGCCATGTGCGACAGCGACAAAGAATTGGGGTTTGCCAGAGACGCCGACCGCGACCCGCAACTGCTGTGCCTGCTCAAACTGCCCGATGGCTACAAAATTGCCACCCCGATTGGCACCACCTACACCCCCGACTTTGGCCTGGTCTTTAAAGCCCGGCCGCGCAGCGCCATGCCAGGCAGCCGTTATGACACCGGCAGTGCCGCTACCGAGGGCGCGCCCGAGGACGACGACAACAGCTTTGTGTTTGTGGTCGAAGTCAAAGGCACGAACGAGCTGGACGACCGCACGGCATTGACCGAAGACGAGCGCCTGAAAATCTTGTGCGCCGAAAAACACTTCAAAGCATTGGGTTTCGAGACCCGGCGCAATGGCCGCGCCTTGACCTTGCTGCCCGGTCAGTGCGCTTTCAGTGCGCCCCATGCCAGCTACGACCACTTTAAAACCGGCTTGACGCTGGGCAACCCCAGCACCTGACGCGCTCACCCATCAAAGCAAACTTCATGAGCACTACGACTGAATCACTCTCCAACGACCCCCTGAACGCCCCGCGTCTGCCTTTAAGCCCCGACGTGCTGGCCGAACGCCTGGCGCGGTTGAAACACGACTTCCCCGATCTGTTCACCAACGAAGGCCGGCTCAACCCCGCTGAATTGCAGCGCCTGGTGGGCGACGGTGAAACCGAACGCTATGAATTCCGCTGGCACGGCAAGGGCGACGCCAAGCGCCGCGCCTTCACCCCCACCACGGCCGCCCTCAACTTTGATGCGGCCCGCAGCGTCAACCCCGGCAAGGCGCGTGGCAACCTGATCATCGAAGGCGAAAACCTTGAAGTGCTGAAATTGCTGCTGTCGAGCTACCGCGGGCAGGTCAAGTGCATCTACATCGACCCGCCCTACAACACCGGCAAAGACTTTGTTTACAGCGACAAGTACACGCAGGACAAGCGCCCCTACTGGGAGCAAACCGGCGTTACCGAAGACGGCGTGAAGGTCGATACCAACTCGGACGCCGATGGCCGCTACCACTCCAACTGGCTCAACATGATTTACCCGCGCCTGTTGGTGGCGCGGCAGTTGTTGCTGGAGGATGGGGTCATCATGGTGTCGATTGACGACTATGAAATTGACAACCTGCGCCGCGCCATGGACGAGGTGTTTGGCGAAGAAAATCACGTCGCCACCCTGGTCTGGGAAAAAGGCCGCAAGAACGACGCCAAGCTGTTTTCGGTCGGGCACGAGTACATGGCGGTTTATGCCAAAGACTTGCAGGCCCTGAAAGATGTCAAAACCGTTTGGCGCGAAGCCAAGCCTGGCGCCCGGGA
>CAJAFJ010000191.1 GCA_903938955.1 uncultured beta proteobacterium
CAACGGCGCGCGCTGCTTTGCCCGCTTTGTGCGCGACCGGGGCCTGGTCCAGAAAGACACGATCCGGGTGCAGACCCAAAGTGGCGTGATTGACCTTCAACTCACCCCCGATGGCCGGGTCACGGTCAACATGGGCGCCCCCGTTTTTGAACTCGCCGACATTCCTTTTGACGCCACCGGCTTGCAGCCGCAACCCGACGGCGCATGGCAAACCTGGCCTCTGGCCGCGGTGGAAAGTTCGTCGGCGGCCGCTGTTGGGGTCGCGGTGGTGTCAATGGGCAATCCCCACGCCGTGCAGTGCGTGGTCGATGTGGACACTGCCCCGGTGTTGCAGCAAGGCCCGCTGATCGAGCACCACCCCAGTTTTCCGAAACGGGTCAATGCCGGTTTCATGCAGGTGCTGGACCGCAGCCACATCCGCCTGCGGGTGTATGAGCGCGGCGCGGGCGAAACCCTGGCCTGTGGCACCGGCGCTTGTGCGGCGGTGGTGGCGGGCATTCGTTTGGGGCTGCTCGACGAGCGCGTCAACGTTCAGATGCGCGGCGGCAACTTGACGATTTCCTGGGCCGGGCTGGGCGCCCCGGTCATGATGACCGGCCCGGCGACGACAGTTTTTCACGGCGAAATCAACCTACCCGACACTTTATGACGACTTCTTTTACCAATCCCATCACCGAAGATGACATTGCCAATTACCTGGCCAATACGCCCGACTTTTTTACGCGTCACGCCGAGTTGCTGGCCGCCGTTGAGCTGACCAGCCCGCATGGTCAACGGGCAGTGAGCCTGCAGGAGCGTCAGGCGACGCAGTTGCGCGAAAAGATCAAGGTGCTGGAAAACCGCATCATGGACATGATCCGCAACGGCAATGAAAACGTTTTGCTGTCCGACAAGCTCTTGCGCTGGGCGCGCACCCTGTTCATGGTGAACGACCCGTGGGCACTGCCTCGCCAGATGGCGGACGAAATTGCCGAGCAGTTCTCGGTGCCGCAGGTGGGCATCAAGGTCTGGGACGTGATGCCCGCATTTGCCCACGCCGATTTTGCCAACGGCGTGAGTGACGATGCCAAGCTGTTTGCCAGCTCGCTGATGGAGCCGTTTTGTGGTGTCAACGCCGGGTTTGAGGCGGTCAGTTGGCTGCCCAACGCGCAGGCTGCTGTGTCCTTGGCGATTCTGCCCTTGCGCATGGGCCAAGTCGGCAGCGCGACCCCGGCGTTTGGCATGCTGGTGCTGGCCTCGCCCGATGCGCAGCGCTTTAGCAGCACCATGGGCACGGATTTTCTCGGGCGCCTCGCTGAACTGGCCAGTGCGGCTCTGAGCCAGCTGAGAGCCAACTGAGGCAACGATGGGGGCTGAGCTGATTGAGCGCTACCTGGAACATGTGCGGGTCGAAAAACGCCTCGCCCAACGCACGGTAGAACTCTATTCGCTCGACCTGCAAAAGCTGAGTGGCTACGCTGAACAAGCCCAAGTCGACTTGCTGCAGGTGCAAAACAGCCACATTCGTCGCTGGGTGGCGCAGATGCACAGCGGCGGGCGCAGCGGGCGCGGCATTGCCCTGATTCTGTCGGGCTGGCGCGGTTTTTATGTCTGGCTGGGCCGCGAAGGGCGGGTTAGCAGCAACCCGGTGCAGGACGTGCGCGCGCCCA
>CAJAFJ010000192.1 GCA_903938955.1 uncultured beta proteobacterium
CATTCATGGACAACTCCTAGGTCACAAAACTGGCAGCCAGGGAGCCGATCAGCAAGTTCCAGCCATCCGCCAGGACAAACAACATCAGCTTGAAGGGCAAGGCCACCAAGACGGGGGACAGCATCATCATGCCCAACGACATCAGCACACTGGCCACGACGATATCGATCACCAAAAAGGGGATGAAAATCATGAACCCGATCTGGAACGCCGACTTGAGTTCGCTGGTCACAAAGGCGGGCACCAACACCCGCATCGGGGCATTCTTCGCATTGGTCCCCGGCTCCAGTTTGGCCAGCTTGACGAACAGAGCCAAGTCCGACTGCCGGGTTTGCTTGCTCATGAACTGGCGCAGCGGGTCTTCGCCATTGGCCAGCGCCTGCTCAAAAGTTATCGCGCTTTTTGTATACGGGAGGTAGGCCTCGTTGTAGACCTTGTCGAGGGTGGGCCCCATGACGAAAAAAGTCAGAAAAAGCGACAGCCCCACTACCACCTGATTGGGCGGTGCGGACTGCGTCCCCAGCGCCTGGCGAAGCAACGAGAGCACGATCACAATGCGCGTGAAGCCTGTCATCATGAGCAACACGGCGGGCAGGAAAGACAGCGCCGTAAAAAACAGCAAGGTCTGAATTGGTACGGAAAAACTAACCCCGGAACTGCCGGTTCCGACCAACAAAGGCAACTGCCCGCCCGTCTGCGCAAATACGGCCACATGAGCGACAAATGCCAGCACGCCCACGACACAAGTCCGCGCCCATGCTTTGGATTTTTCACGGACGCAGCGTTGATTCGTCATAAGCAGCGTCGGCATCACAATAAAACGGGTGCCGGCTCAGCCAACTGCGGTGCGGGGGCTTCCGGTTTGGCCTCCACTGCCGCACTGTGCAGGCAAGTAATTGCCTGAGCCGTGACACCCAGCGTCAGCCACACCCGCGCGCCCTCAGGGCCCACCTCGACCGTGACAACTCGCTGATGCGGGCCAACCGCCACCGCCGAGACGACGCGGGATGCGGCCACCGCAGCGGCCCCACCCACGGCGACACGGCGCTGAACCCACTTAAGCCCCACCGGCACCAAGGCCAGCAGCAGGACAAAAAGGCCCACGGAAATGAGAGTTTGCGTCATGGGCGACGTTATCCCTTGCTGACGCGACGCAATCGCTCAGACGGCGTGACCACATCGGTCAAGCGGATGCCGAATTTATCATTCACCACCACCACCTCGCCCTGCGCAATCAAATAACCATTAACCAGCACATCCATGGGCTCGCCTGCCAAGGCATCGAGCTCCACGACTGAACCTTGGCCCAATTGGAGAATATGCCGGATCGGTACTTTGGTGCGACCCAGCTCCACAGAGAGCTGAACCGGAATATCCAGCACCCGGCTGATGTCGTCAATCGGCGTGTCACCAGAGGTGAAAGAGCGCGCCGACTCACCCGACAGAACGCCGCCGGACTCCATGCCTGCACCATCCGAGCTTTTCTGCTCCAAAAGTGCCTCGGCCCAATCGGCCATGCCGTCGTCTTCAGCGGATTTATCGTCAATTGCCATGTCGTTTTCCTTTGGATTGAGGTCTTCAACCCCTCAAGCTCTTTTCAATTCGAATCGCATATTTTGCGTTGTGTGTGCCGTACTGGCATTCAAAGACCGGCACGCTGTCGACCGTCACCTGGATGCGTGGCTGACGATCCAGCTCAATAAAATCGCCCACCTTCATCGCCAACAACTGCTCAATTGTCGCGTCAGCACGGGCCAATTCAGCCACCAGGGTGATTTCCGCGGCCTGAATTTCTTGTGTCAGCACATTCACCCAGCGCCGATCCACCTCAATAGAGTCGCCCTGGGTGGAGGAATACAGCACATCGCGAATCGGCTCCAGCGTTGCATAGGGCATGCAAAAGTGAATCGCGCCGGTAATTTCTCCAATTTCCAGCTGGAACGAGGTGGAAATAACGATCTCGCTCGGGGTCGCAATATTGGCAAATTGCGGCTGCATTTCAGAACGTTGATACTCCAGCTCCAGCGGGTAAATCCCCTTCCAGGCTTTTTTGTACTCATCCGTAATCACGTCAACCAGGCGATTGATGAC
>CAJAFJ010000193.1 GCA_903938955.1 uncultured beta proteobacterium
ACCCAGCACCAGCAATGCGGGAACGCTCATGCCTCCAGACCGATGGCGCTGCTGATCTGGCGGTTGAGTTGGCCGTCGGAAGCTTTTTGCACCCGGTCCAGCACCTGGCCCGCTGCATCCACCAGCGTCACATCCAGCGGCATCTGGCCCAGCGCATGGGTGGCGCAGGACAGGCAGGGGTCGTAGGCGCGTATCGCCACTTCGATGTGGTTGAGCAAGCCCTCGGTGAGCTCGTGGCCGCTGAGGAAGTCGCGCGCCACCGAGCGCACGGCCTCGTTCATGGCCTGGTTGTTGTGGGTGGTGGAGACGATCAGGTTGCAGCGCGTGACCAGGTCGTCATCGCCCACGTCGTAGTCATGAATCAGCGTGCCGCGCGGTGCCTCGATGATGCCCACGCCACTGCGCTGGCGCACGCCGGTGGTCACCAGGTCGCCGGACAGCAACTCGGGGCGGTCGAGCAACTGGCCAATCACTTCGACGGCATGCAGCATCTCCACCATGCGCGCCCAGTGGTAGGCCAGCGTGGCATGCACCGGCTCGCCCTGGCCCCAGGCGACAAAGGCCTGGCGCTCGATTTCGGCGCGCTCGCTGGGGATGAAGTCGCAGTTTTGCACCCGCGCCAGCGGCCCGACGCGGTACCAACCCTGCTCGCGCCCCAAGCTGCGCAAGTGCGGAAACTTCATGTAACTCCAGGCGCGCACTTCTTCTTCAATCAGGTCTCCGTAGTGCTGGTCGCTGACGCCATCGAACAGAATGCGACCATCGGCGTCGCGCACGCGCAGCACGCCGTCGTACAAATCCATCGCCCCGTCAGCGCGCACCAGCGACAGCAGCTTGGATCTGAAACTTCCAAAGCTGTTGTACAGCGCCGGGTTTTGCGCGTGCAACTGTTTGGCAATATCCACCGCGTCTTGTGCCCATTGCAGCATGTGCGGCAGCTCGCGTTTGAGCGCATCGCGCTCCTCGACTGCGACCAGTTTGTTGACGCCGCCCGGCACCGCCCCGGTGCCATGGATGCGCTTGCCCGCAGTGATGCGGATGATTTCCTGGCCAAACTTGCGCAGAAAAATGCCTTTTTTTGCGATGTCGGGATGCGCCTGCGCCACGCCCACGATGTTGCGCTGCGCCACTTCAGAGTCAAAGCCAAACAGCAAATCAGGTGACGACAGATGAAAGAAGTGCAGCGCGTGCGACTGCAGCATTTGCCCGTAATGCATCAAGCGGCGCACGGTCTCGGCGCTGGCGCTGATGGGCGTGGCGCCCACCACCCGGTCAAACGCCTTGGCCGCTGCCAGGTGGTGCGACACCGGGCAGATGCCGCACAGGCGCTGCACCATCACCGGCACCTCCCAGTAGGGCCGGCCTTCGATGAACTTCTCAAAACCGCGGAACTCGGTGATGTGCAGGCGCACCTGTTGTACGCGGTTGTGCTCGTCCAGCAGCAGCGTCACCTTGCCGTGGCCTTCCACCCGGGTCACCGGGTCAATGGCCACGCGGCGCAGGCCTTCGGGGTGGGCGGCGGTTTCCAGCGCAAAAGTCATGGCAAATTCCTGGTGGGGCTAGTCATAGTGCATCAAGCCGTGGCCCAGGTGCGGCGTGCGCCCAGCCATGAGTTCGGTCAGAAAAACCCAGAACGCATCGGCCGAGGGCGGGCAGCCCGGCAGAAAATAATCCACATGCACCACCTCGTGGATCGGGTGCACCTGGTTCAGCGGCAGCGGCAGTTCGGGGTCGTTGGGCACCTGGCTGTGGGGGCTGATGCCGGTCTGGGTCACGTACACATCGCGCAGTAGCTGCCCGACATCGAGCTGGTTGCGCTGGGCTGGCAGGCCGCCGTTGATGGCGCAGGCGCCCACGGCGACCAAAACTTTGCAGTGGGCGCGAAACTCGCGCAGCACCTGCACGTTCTCCGCGTTGCACAGGCCGCCTTCAATTAGGCCCACGTCGCAGCGGCCCATCGTTTTGATGTCGGTCAGCGGCGAGCGGTCGAATTCAACCAACTCCAGCAACTGCAGCAAGCGCTCGTCAATGTCCAGAAACGACATGTGACAACCAAAGCAACCGGCCAGCGACACCGTGGCCAATTTCAGTTTGCGCGGGGCGTGTAGCAGCGGCGCCGCCATGAGGGTGGTCGTCATGGCAACTCTCCCTCGACCTGTTGCGACACCGGTTTGATATCAAAGCGGCGTTGCCCGATGGGGGTGGCAAAGCCGCGCCGCTTGGGCAAGATAGCACCCACCGGGCAGATGTTGGCAGCGCGGTCGCTGGCCAGCAGCGTGCTGTCCACCAGTCGGCCGCTGGGGCTGTTGACCAGCAGATGCGTGGCGATGCCGTGGCCGCCGATGGCAAACACCTGCTTGCCATCCACCTCGTCGCTGGCGCGCACGCACAAGCTGCACAAAATGCAGCGGTTCAGGTCCAGCCACACCTCCGCGTGGCGGGCATCGACGCGTCGGTCCGGGTAAAACTCCTCGAAGTACGGTCCTTCCATGTGCAGCTCATAAGCCGTGGCTTGCAACAGGCAGTCGCCGCTTTTCTCGCATGACGGACAAAAGTGGTTGCCCTCGACAAACAGCATTTGCAGCAGCGTCTTACGCTGGGCGTTGAGTTCGTCGGTGTTGCTTTCAACCGTTAAACCGGTGGCCGCTTGCACCGTGCAGGCGGCCCCGCTGCGCCCGTTGACATGGACCGTGCACAGGCGGCACGAGCCGTTGGCTGAAAAGTCCGGGTGCCAGCACAGGTGCGGAATATAGTGCCCGGCATTCGTCGCGGCTTGCAGCAGCGTGTCGCCGGGGGCAAACACAACCGACTTTCCATCCAGCAAAAACGTGCCCGCGCTCAGGGCATCAATGCGCTCGTGACTCATGCCAGATTCTCCAGGTGGGCGCCCGTATCGTCACGGCCGGTGACGCGCCGGGCTTGCGACAACTCGGCATCCAGGTCAAAACCTGGGGCGAAGTGCCGCGCGGTCAGATGCCGTTCATACGCCGGGCGAAATTTGGCGATGGTGTCGCGCAGCGGGTTGCAGGCGGCCGCGCCCAAGCCGCAGTGGGTGGTGCCGTGCATGAGTTTGTCCAGTTCGTACAGCACCTGCACGTCTTCGCTGGACCCGTAGCCGTTTTTGAGTTTGTCCATGCGCCGCACCACCAGTTCGGTGCCAACCCGGCAAGGCGTGCAAAAGCCGCAGCTCTCGTGGGCAAAAAACTGGGCGAAATTGCGCGCTACTTCAAACATGTCGCGCGAGCGGTCAAACACCATGAAGGCGCCCGCCGTGGGCACGTCTTCAAAACCGATGCGCCGGTCAAACTCCGAGGCCGACAGGCACACGCCCGACGGCCCGCCGACCTGCACGGCCTGCGTGTCGCGGGCGCCGCAGTCTTCCAGAATGCGGCCAATGCGGGTGCCAAACGGGTACTCGTACAAACCGGGCCGTTCGCAATCGCCCGACACCGAGTGAATCTTGGTGCCTGTGGATGGCGCCGTGCCAATGCCCGCCCACCAGGCGCCACCGTGGACGGCAATGTGGGTGGCGGCGCTGAAAGTTTCCACATTGTTGACCGTGGTCGGTTGCCCCAGATAACCGCACGTCACCGGAAAGGGCGGGCGGATGCGTGGCGTGCCGCGTTGGCCCTCCAGCGACTCGATCAGCGCCGACTCTTCGCCGCACACATAAGCGCCGGCGCCGACGTGAATCTCGATGTCAAAGTCAAAACCGGTGTGGCCCTGAATGGCTGTGCCTAGCAAGCCCTGCTGGCGCCTGCGCTGTAGCACCGATTGCAAGTGCTCCAGCAAGTAGCTGTATTCGCCGCGCAGGTAGATCAGCCCGTGCCGGGCGCCCACCACGTAGGCGGCAATCGTCATGCCCTCCAGCACGGTGTCGGCATAACTGCTGAGCAGCACGCGGTCTTTGAAGGTGCCGGGCTCGCCCTCATCCGCATTGCACACCACGTAATGCTGGGCGCCGGGGGCGTTGCGGCACAGCTGCCATTTGGTGCCGGTGGCATAACCCGCGCCGCCCCGGCCGCGCAACTTGGCGCGTTTAATGTCCTCCAGCATGGCGTGCGGCCCGCGTGCCAGCGCGGCGGCAATCCCTGCCCCCGGCGCCGGTTGCGGGCCGAGTTTGACATCGGCCAGGCGAATCGAATCTTCCACGCGCGACCACTCCGCGGGCCACTGGGTGGGCGGCACCTGCTGCTCAATCAGCGCCGCCATCTGCTCAATGCGCTCGGGCGTCAGCCGGGTAACAACCTGCTGCTGGTTGATGAGCACCGCCGGCCCCTGCTCACATAACCCGGTGCAGGAGGTGGTGGTGATGCTGACGCGGCCATCCGCGCGCATCTGATGCGGCGCGACCTTGAGCAAGCGGCACAGCTGTTGCAGCAGCGCTTCGCTGCCCAGCAGCCGGTCGGTGATGTTGTCGCTGAACAGCACGCGGTAAGCGCCCACTGGCTGGGTGTGAAAAAAACGGTAAAACCCGGCCACGCCCTCGACATGCGCGAGGGTCAAGCCCAGTGTACGGGCGATGTGGCTCAGCTCATCACGCGGTAGCCAGCCCGTCAGGCACTGTGTTTCACGCAGGATTTGTACCAATGCGTGTGGGTCGCGACCGTAGCGGGAAAGCACTTGGTCCAATGCATTGTTGACGATCATCATGCCCACCCTGTCGCTTGAGAAACACCTCTTGATGTGAGGTGTCGAAGCTGACAATTTAAATCATGCGTCAGCAAAGCGCAACTGACAAGGGACAAGGAATGAGCGCGCTGAATCTGCTTTTTGCCGGGCTGATCAGCGGCTGCGCCCCGCCTTGTATTTGCCGCTGCCCGCGCCAATCACGCCATCGGCCTGGGCCAGACGCGCCATCGCCTTGGCCGCGTGGGCGTGGGTGATGGCCAGGCCCAGCGCGTCGGCCGCGTCCGGCCCCGGCAAGCCGGGCAGGTTGAGCAGACGGCGCACCATCTCCTGAATCTGGGTTTTGTCGGCCCGACCGTAGCCCACCACCGCCTGTTTCATTTGCAGCGCGGTGTACTCGGCCACAGGCAAGTCGCTGAAGACCAGTGCCGTCACGCACGCTCCTCGCGCCTGACCCAGCAACAAGGTGGACTGCGGGTTGACGTTGACGAACACGATCTCGACCGAGGCCGAATCGGGTTCGTAGCGACTGACGACTTCGCGAATGCCGTCAAACAAAATTTTGAGCCGCGCCGGCAACTGGCCGCGTTCAATGAACTTGGTGGTGTTGATGGTGCCGCTGGCCACATAAGTCAGCTCGGAGCCCGCCACATCAATCAAGCCAAAGCCGGTGGTGCGCAAGCCGGGGTCAATGCCTAGGATTCTCATGGGCTATGTTTTAGTGGCTGCTTGCGCATATTCCACGGGGGTTAGAGGGCGTTTTTGCTTGAAATTAGTGCTTGCTGTTCCGTGCGAACTCATTCTGCAGCCCCCTCAACGTTGCCTAACTCCCGCTCAATCTGTTCGATGCTGGGTAATTTGGATGCCAACGCTGAGGGTAGCGCACGGGTCAGCTCGAAGGTGGAAATGCCAATCGGTTTGTCCACGCCACGCAGGGCGTATTCGGCAATCACCGCGTTTTGCTGCTGACAAAGAATGAGCCCAATAATCGGTGCGTCTTGCGCGTGTTTGAGGACATCGTCCACCACGCTGCAATAAAAATTCATCTTGCCCGCATATTCCGGTTTGAACGCGCCGCGTTTGAGTTCAATGACGACAAAGCAGCGCAACCGCAGGTGATAGAACAGCAGGTCGATATAAAAATCTTGTCCACCAATGTCGATGTGGTGCTGCCGCCCGACGAATGCAAACCCTTGCCCCAGTTCCAGCAGAAATTTTTCCAGGTGCCGGATCAAACCCGTTTCCAACTCGCGCTCGTGAAATGGTTCTGACAAGGTTAAAAAGTCGAAAAGATAAGGATCTTTCAGCGCTTGCTGCACCAAATCAGACTGCGGTGGCGGTAGTTTTTTCTCGAAATTGCTGGTGGCTTTTCCTTGGCGGGCGTGAGCGGTCGACTCGATCTGAAGCTGCAGAATGTTCCGGCTCCAGCCGTTTGACAGGGTTGCCTGCATATACCAGCGACGAGTCGCTGTGTCCTTGATTTTTTCAATCAACAGCAGGTGATGCCCCCAAGGGATGGCCGTGACCAATTCGGGGGTAAAAAGTGTTGAAGGCGGTGGCGGTTTTTCAGTCGTGTCTATTTGTGCCACAGCTTGTGGCACAAATTCCAGTGAACGGTATTCGCGATAAAAAGCCAGCATTCGCTTGATGTTTCGCTCTGAAAATCCCTTTTCTTCAGGCAACTCATTGCGAATATCAAGTGCCAGCCTGGGGATGACCGCAGTGCCCCAGCCTTCAGCGTTCTGGCGGACGTCCAGCATCTGCCCGATTTCCCAATACAGGCGAATCAACTCCGCATTAACTGCCAACACCGCCCGCGTTTGGGCTTGGCCGATACGTTTCTTGATATCGGAAAGTAGTCCGAGATAGTGCGTTGGGTTGGGTAGCTGGTTCATTTCGATCAATCGGTTCAAGTCGATTTAGATCACGTTTTTGTAAGATTGCTCAATCAGACCGACGACATACTCCAGATCATTGAGGGACTTCAAATACACGCGCCGATTCATGGTCCAGTTGTACCCGTCAGGAATCTTCTCAACCAGTTCCCTGGGGTCTGTATATGCAATGGGACGAAGGTGAATTTTTAACTGCTTTTGACCGATGTGAATCTCGGCGAAGTTGTTTCCCATTCTGTAGCCAACATAAGATCCCGTTGGGTTTTCCGTGACTGAATCATCAATGGCGACTATTCGCTCACGCAACTCGGCAAAGAGCGCTTTGGTATCGTCAGCCGCCTTGGACAGCAGGACATCCAAGGCGGTGTCGGCACCGTTTGTGGACTTTGTGTCACCGATGGCAAACGTCGTTGCCGATGGTGTGCTGGATACCGCTTCTGGCACGTTGACCGGCTCCAGCGCAAAGACTCCATCTTCATAGTAACGGTAGCGCATGAGTTCAATTCGCAGGGGGACAACTTCTACCGTATCAATATCAAATTTGCTGTACGACTCTGCAATGCAGATCACACGCGGGTTGTGCCAGTCCAGTTTGATCTTGTCGGCTATGTCCTGGCCCAGTTTGTCGATCATCAGTTTTTCAAAAAAACCCGGTTTTTGGGTTTTTAACCATTTCAGGTAAGACAAGGACTGGTTGATGACGTTGTCGTTCTTGTTGCGCTTGTATTCAATGATGACCGGAGATCCATTGGTATCTACTGCCAGTGTGTCAATGCGGCCGCCAAAAGTGGTTGTGTATTCAGTGGCCAGGAAAAGCAGATCCAGAACCTCGACCAAGTTGGCCTCGACGAGTGTTTGTAAATTTTTTTCTTTGTCTAGCGGCAGGTTATTGAGTTTTTTAAGCTTTGGGCCGGAGATTTTGAAGATGGGCATAGTCAGGACTTTTTCTGGCGGACACGGGTTTTTGGCTTGACCGGGGTGCCGCCTTCGAGCCGCTCGGGGTTGGCGGGGGCGGGCAGGTAGTTGTCTTGACTGAGCACCGGCTGGCCGGTTTTTACTTCCAGCGCCCTGCGTGCGTTGCCGGCAATAGTGCCACCCTCGACCGCCGACGTGCGGTTTTCATCAAACCCCAGGGCATCGCTGCGGCGCGTGATTTCTGTGGTGCTGGCTTCGCCCAGCATGGTGAAGATTAGCTCCAGATCAGTCATGTGGTCGCGTAGGTTGTTGCCGGTTTTGACTTGATCGAGCTTCTTCAGTTGGCTGTGTTCACTGGGTGTGATACCAAAGGTGGCGCGGGCGATTTCAGCGGTCAGGATGGAATACTCGCGGCCTTCAGCTACGCCGCGCGCCTTCCACTCGTCGGTCAGTTCCCCGCGCACGGTGATGGAGCGCAACCGCTTCTCGATCCACGCCTGCGGATAGCCTTTGGCTTGGTACAGCTCGCGGGCGCGGGCGCTGGCGAGTTCGGGGTTTTCGATTTCTTTCACCCGCTCATAGCCGACCTGCGCCAGCCAGCGCTTAAAGGGCTCGGCTTTGGGGGAAGGGATGGACTGGATGATGCGGAACAGGCCTTCGGTGTTGGCGCAGTTTGTTTCGCGCATCTTTCCGTCCGCGGCTAATAGCGCAAGGGGGGTACAAGTTGTACCCCAGTTGGCATCAAGTGCGGCGTCGCGGCTGCGCATTTTCTTGATGTATTGCCTGGGGTCAGCCGAGTCGGTCAACACGGTGATGACATCCACCAAGGAAAACCACCACTCTTCGTTATGCCAAGTCCGGCGAATGCCGGTTTCATGAAAAACGGCGATGTGGTGGG
>CAJAFJ010000194.1 GCA_903938955.1 uncultured beta proteobacterium
ATTGCGCCTTCATCAGACGGTAGTAGGTAATGGCTTCTGTGACGCTGCTGGTGGCAAAGATGGCATGGAATTTACTGCCTTGGCTCAGGGTGACCCAGTTGTCGGCAATATCTTTGACCACGGCGTGCTGGTGCTCGTCACGACTGTATTGGGTGCTGGGCAGGTGGTCCTCTATGCCGGTTTGATAAACACCTGCGTTATCCCGGAAGCCCGCCATAGGCACGTCATGCATGTAGCGGTTGAAAACCTTCTTTTTGGCAGGGGTGGAAAAGGCCTCCTGTGGCGTGGCGGCTTTGGCTTTCTCCAAAGCGACAGCCTGCCGTAAATCGCGGTCGCGATATGTCAGCACCTGGTAGGGGTCAAAGCCCAGCACGTTCTTGTCGCGTATGCCGTCGGCAATGCTATAGCGGTGCAGTTCATCGCCAAAGACATCAGTGGTCGTGTTGTCCTTGCGGACGTTCTCCTTGTGGATGGGCGTGCCACTGAAGCCGAAGAACACCGCTCCCGGGAAACTCTCTTTGATGTCAATGAGCATGTCGCCAAAGGTGGAGCGATGGCATTCATCGATGATGAAGACGATGCGCTTGGCGCGCATGGTTTCCAGATCGTGCGCTTTGAGCCCGTCTTCTTCATCTTTGAGTCTGCTCATCTTCTGAATGGAGCTGACGATGAGGGTATCTGCCGGATCGGTGCTCTTGAGTTTCTTGATGAGCACGCCGCTGTATTCCGTGTCCTGCACCGCATTGCCATCGCCAGCGAAATCGCGGTAGGCCTGCAGGGTCTGGGTGCCCAGCTCAATGCGGTCAAGCAGGAAGACCACTTTGTCTGCGTCCTTGGAGTTGGCGATGAGTTGGGCGGACTTGAAACTGGTCATGGTTTTGCCCGAGCCCGTGGTGTGCCAGATGTAGCCGCCCAGGCGGTTCGGGTTTTTCCAATCCGTCTTGGCCACTTTGTCGGACAGGGCGTGGGCAGCGTAATACTGATAACTGCGCATGACTTTCAGCACGCCATCCGACTCATCCGCCACGGTGTAAAAGCCAATCAACTGGTGCGCCATCGGGATGGAAAGCAGGCTGGTGGTGAAGCTCTTCCAATCGTTGATCGGCTCGTTGTTAAAGTCCGCCCAGTGAAAGGCGTAGTCTTTGTTGAACTTTCCTTCCGGCCCGGGGTTGGCGAAGTAAAGCGCATCGGCGGGCTCCATCGCCACGAATATCTGGATGAGCGAAAAAATGCCCGTGAAAATGCCTTCGCGAGAATATTTTTGAATCTGGTTGTAGGCCTGACTCACCGCCACGCCGCTTTTCTTCAGCTCGATGTGGATCACCGGCATGCCACTGATGAGCAGCAGAAGGTCGCCGCGCCGGTCGTTGAGGAGCGGTGAGCCACGGGCATGGCGTGGTTGCTGCACGATCTGGTAGCGGCTCTGGCCGGCGGCGATTTCGTGGCGGTCGTAAATTTTCAGGCTCACTTCCTTGCCAACGTGCAGCGCGTCCGCCGGGTTGTCGCGCTTGATGGCAACCGTTTTGCCGTTGATAAAGCCGTTCAGCTTGAGCGGCGTGCGCAGCGCTGTGATCTGCTCCATGACCTGCTGCATCTCGCCGTCGGTCAGCGGCACCTCATTGAGCCGATCTTGGCCGCGATTGTTCTCAAACAGGATGCGCTTCCAATTCGCCAACAAATCCGCCTCGCTCGGGTTTTTGATGACTGGCGCGTCGCCCCAGCCACGCTGGCGCAGCTCGCGGATGACGGCGGCTTCAAATTCGGATTCTTTGGCAAAGGTGGTCATTATTTTTCTATGCGTTTCTGCGCAGCCAGGCGTTCCTGGATTTCCATCAACGCGGTGTGCAGTTTTGCTTCCAACACTGCTTTGGGTGGCAGCTCCGTCCAATACTCGGCCACCATGATGTTGTCTTTTTGCAGGTTCATCAGCTCCACCTGCTCGGTGCCCGCCTGGGCGCACAGAATCAGACCAATGG
>CAJAFJ010000195.1 GCA_903938955.1 uncultured beta proteobacterium
CTGCCGAACGGGCGACTGGCAGAGGCGGCATTTTTGAACGTCGACCGGAGGCGATTTGTGCAGGTAGAGGTTTTCCGAGCGCCCGCTCTTGTCGCCCAGCATGAACAGAAAACCTTGTGGCCAGCGCTTGAGGCTGGCGATGGCCAGCGACACATTGGACTCCTGGTTGCCCACAAAATAGTCGCACCGCGCGGCCAGCAGGGCGTCGATCAACACCTCATCGCCGACGGTGCGGCCCGAGTGGCCCTGCATGTGCACGCCGGTGTTGGAGTTGCTGCGCAGGGCCGGTGTCGTGACCACGCGCCCGGCATAACGGGTATTGAACGCGGTATGCACATCGACCGAGTCCGTCAGCAGGAAGATGCCGATGCCCGGGTTGATTTCGATGATGCGGTCAATAAAACCGGCGTATTTTTCATTGGTTTGGTGCAGGCCGGAGGATTCGTAAATCTTGTCCGAGCCGCGAATGTGCACGGCCACCCAGTGGCGCCCTTGCATATGGGTTTGGTAGAACTGCTCGACGCGCGCGCGGATGTCAGGCAAGGGGCGCAGGTATTTAGCAAACAGTTCGAGGTAAATGTCGTCGTCGCTCAGGCCGAAGTAGCGTGAGTCCGGGCCGATCCAGGGGCGCAGCGAGCTGACGGTCATGTAGAAGTCACTGACCACCACCTCTTCGTCCCGGTTGAGCAGGTATTGCGCGGCCAGCAGCGCGTGCGGCCCGGTCCATTTGTTGACGTTGTTGTCCTGCAGGTTGTCACGCGTCCACTTGGGCGGGTAGATCGACGCATCGGTCGGGAGTTCAGACAGTTTGGCCTCAGACAGGGGTTCGAAGTACAACTCGAAGGCATTGCCCCCGTGGCCATCGCTGAACAGGCTGTTGTCGCCCCATTGCACGATGGGCGTGCGGTGTGTCAGTTCAGCCAGCAGGGCCTGGCCCATGACGTGGTGCACGTCGCTCCAGAACCCGTAGCCCCAGGCTTTGATCAGCAGGTACTGGGGGCGGGTGGGCGGCTCGGTGGTTTCGCTCAGCCTGAACGTGTCGCTCACGCCATAAGCCTGGGACACGGCCGCCAGCAGGTTGCGGGCAATCGGGTCTTGCCCGCCAAAGCGCAAGTAGCGTCGCAGGTAGAGCTCGGCTTGCGGGTAATTTTCGGCAAACAGCATCTGCCCTGCTTGGTCCAGTTCGGACGGGAGGTCGACGTTCTGATTCATTCGGTAAGGCTCCGCATCGGTGCGCGTTGGGGTTACAGGGGTTTGCGCGCCTGCATGTTCAGGCTGATTTTCTGGCCCGCGAAGACCATGTCGCTGGTGTCCGCAAAGTGACCAAACCGGTCCACCCGTTGAATGTCAACAAAGCCGGCATTGAGCAGGAAGCCGCTCAGGAACTCGGCCGTCAAGCCGACCTGGTGGTAATCGTAGGCGTCCATGTGGCCACCAAAGATCATCCGCATGGCCATGAAGCGGTCCGGCATCGTCAGTTGTTTGTTCAGGATGAGGCCCGCCAGCACCTCCAGGTCAGGCACGCTGATTTGCACCATGCCGCCGGGTTGGAGCACGCGCCGCCATTCCAGTAGGGTGCGCTGCAGTTCTTCCTTGTAATCCAGGTGCTCCAGCAGGTGCGAGGCGTAGACGGTTTCAAAACTATGGTCGGCAAAGCGGGACAGGTCGTTGGCGTTGCCCAGGTGGTCTACGTTGGGGCCGGGCAGGGCGTTGAGCACCTCCCAGCCGTCACTGCGCACTTTGCCGCCAAGGTGCAGGCGCCGCGTGACAGGGGTCGTCACGGCGGCCACAGGGGTTGGGGTTGAAGAGGTCATGGCGGGGTCCGGTTGGCTGGGCTGTAGTCCCGCCAGGGTGGTTTCGAGTTTCTGGCAGAACTGGTCGGTGTCAAACAGCGCGTGGGTGTGGCGGTTGGCGGCCAATTGGGCCTTGATGGCGGCCAGTCGCGCCGGGTCGGTCGCGAGGCTGAGGGCCAGGGCTTCGTAGCCGGGCAGCGAGTCGGCAATCAGTTCGGGCAGGCCGATCGCGTGCAGCAGACTGCCCGCGACGCGTGAAGGAAAGGCGTTGCCCATGTAGGTCACGACCGGCAGGCCCGCCATCAGGGCATCGGCGGCGGTGGTGTGGGCGTTGTACGGGTGGGTGTCGAGAAACAGGTCGGCTTGCCGGTAGCGCGCCAAGTGGTCTTCGACCAGCGGGACGCGGCCTGCAAACACCAGGCGGGACGGGTCAATGCCACGCAGGGTGGCTTCTTTGCGCAAATTGCGCTGCGCGATGTCTGCGCGCGACATCAGCCACAACACGCTGCCGGGCACTTGCGCCAGCAGCCGCATCCAGACATCAAAAACGGGCGGTGATATTTTGTAGTCGTGGCTGAAGGAGCAGAAAACGATGCCCTCGTCAGGCAGGCCGCATTCAGCCCGGGTCGGCGTGCGCTCCGAAATGCGCACGCTGGTGTCGGTGGGCAGATAGGTGTCGGGCAGGTAGGCCACTTGTTCACAATAAAAGGGCTGATGCTCAGGCGGGATGATGTGTCGATCGGCCAGGATGTAGTCGTAATAGTCGGTGCCCATGGAGCCGGGGTAGCCCAGGTAGTTGACTTGCACCGGCGCTGGCCGGCGGGCAAAGATGTCGGTGCGGGTGTCCGACGTGAAGCCGCCCAGGTCGACGGCGATGTCGACTTCCATGTCGCGCATCAATTGAGCGATCTCGGCCGGCGTCATGTCCCGCGCGTCAATGAATTTGTCAAACGACTTGAGCATGCGGGCCCGCAATCGGCTCTGGTCGTCCACGCCGAGTGAAATGGCGATGGTCTCAAAGCGCGATTTGTCATGCCGTTCAAACACGCCCGCCATCAGGTGGCCGACCGGGTGTTCGCGGAAATCGGGCGAGACGTAAGCCAGGCGAATTTTGTCGTGTGTGTAGCGCTCCCCGCGCCACAGCGGGTTCGGGTTGGGCGGGCAAAAGTGGGCCGCAAATGTTTTGGCCGCCACCAGGTGGTCTTTGGCTTCGTCGGAGATCGACATGAAGGCCAGCGATTTGCAGACACGTTTGCCGGCTTGCACGCCGTCAACGATGTGCTGGCTCAAGGGGCCAAAATCGGTCCAGTCGCAGATGTGCATGCGTTCGTAGAACAGCAGGCCCGGCGCGTAGTCGTAATCCGGTTTGACTTGCATCAGGCGCTCAAACAGGGCGATGGCTTGTTCGCTTTGTTTGAACTCGGTCAGCATGATGCCGCAGTTGCCCAACGCGCTGGCATGGTTGGGTTGCGTGGTCAGGATGGTGTTGAATCGTTCGAGCGCCTGGGTGTGACGAAACATGCTGCGCAGCAAGGCGCCGCTGTTGAGCAGCACTTCGGCGTAATCCGGCTGGATTTCAAGGGCCGCATCAAAACTTCGCAGGGCTTCTTCTTTGTTGCCCATCGTCTGAAATACGGCCCCTTGCAGATAGCGCAAGGGCGCAAAGCCCGGGTTCGCGTCAACACCGCGCTGGCACAGGGCCAGGGCCTGGGGGATCTGGCCCGCATTCATGGCGATCAGGCCGAGTGAATACAGCGCATGTGCGTTGCCTGGGTCGATGTTGAGAGCAGCGTTGAACAGGGTGACGGCTTGATCCAGCTTGCCTTGGTTTTGGAATTCAATGGCTTTTATCAGGTTATCGGCAACTGTCATCTTGACTGTCCTGGAGTTTGGCAAGGGGAACGAGGATTTTTCGCAGGGATTAGCCAAGGTGGGGCCACATGGGAAATCACACCTGCATATTCATGATGTCAGTGTAAGCCTGCACCATGCGGTTGCGCACATGCAGCGTGGCCTGAAACCCGATTTGAGCTTTCTGGATCGCCACCATGGTTTGTTCCAGACTCACAGTGGGGTTTTCCATTTGCACTTCTTTTTGCAGTCGGGTCGCGTCGTTTTGGGCTGCGCTGACTGAAGTGAGGGCACTTTTCAGGGCACCCGAAAATCCGCCTTCCGCGCTGCCCGTGACCTCGCTTGGCGAGAGGCGCGGCGCCATGCCGGGGCGCACCGTGGTGGGCATTGTGGTGGGTGATAGTCGGAGTTCCATGGGGCTTTTCCCTGAAAAGTAAGGGGTGATGGATGCTAAAGCCGCAACTCCCAAAACATTAATTTGAAGTAAGGGGTAAAACCCCATCTTATTAAGCTCATGTTTTCGGGGTGGGGTCGAATAATCGCAAGCATTGGTGGTGCAAAATCGCGCCACCCCGTACTGGATCTCACCATGTCTTCCGCTCTTGCTGTTCCCGCTAATCCCACCCTTTCCCAGCGCTTTGCCGGGCTGGAGCAGGCCCAAAGGCTGCGCATTGGCCTGGGTCTCGCTTTGTTCATCGCCATTGGCATCATCGGCCTGATGATGGGGCGCCAAGCCGAGTGGCGGGTGCTGTATGCCAATCTGGCCGAGAAAGACGGGGGCGCGATCGTGGCCCAGTTGACGACCATGAACATTCCTTATAAGCATGCGGACGGTGGCGGTGCTATTTTGGTGCCGGCTGACAAGGTGTATGACACGCGTTTGCGCCTGGCCTCGCAAGGTTTGCCCAAGGGTGCGGTCACAGGTTTTGAGAGTATGGATGGCAACCGTTTTGGTATGACGCAGTTTCAGGAGCGTCTGGCGTTTCAGCGTGGCTTGGAGGGGGAGTTGACGCGTTCGATTCAGGCGCTGTCATCGGTGTCGAGTGCGCGGGTGCATTTGGCGTTGCCCAATCAGAATGGTTTTTTCCGTGAGCAGCAAAAACCCACAGCCTCGGTGGTGGTGGGTTTGAATGCCGGTCGCACGCTGGACCGGGCTCAACTGGCCGGTATTGTTCATCTGGTGTCCTCCAGTGTCCCGGAGATGAATCCCAGTGCCGTGAGTGTGCTCGATGACTCTGGCAAACTGCTGTCCAACCCGCCTGATGGCTCCGGCCCGGGCGG
The DNA here is from genome assembly GCA_903938955.1 of uncultured beta proteobacterium. The sequence goes on from CAJAFJ010000195.1 coordinate 4,926, forward strand.
GGCAGACGCGCAGCAAATGCAATATGTGCAGCAGCTGGAGGCGCTTTACAGTCGCCGTATTCTGGATATTCTGGAGCCGGTGGTGGGTCGGGAGAACGTCAAGGCGCAGGTCACCGCCGAGCTGGATTTTTCGCAGACCGAGTCCACCTCCGAGTCGCATAAGCCCAACCAATTGCCTGATTCAACGGCGATTCGCAGCCAGCAAACGTCGGAAAGTACGGGCGGTACTGGCGCTGGTGGCCCGCCTTCTGGCGTGCCGGGTGCCACGACCAACCAGCCACCGGCTGCCTCTGCGGCGCCCATCAATGGTGCGGCCCAAGCCTTGACACCCGCCGGAGGCGCTGCTGCAGGTGCCGCGGCAGCCAGCGGCCCGACCAAACGCGAGTCCATCATCAACTACGAGGTGGACAAGACCATCCGGGTGGTGCGTGGCAGCACCGGCATGGTGAAGCGGATCACCGCCGCGGTGGTGTTGAACAACCAGTCCGTGACCGATGCCAAAGGCAAAACGACCTCCACACCCCTGACGCCTGAACAGATTGAAAAAATGACCGCGCTGGTGCGTGAAACCATTGGCTTTAACAAGGAGCGGGGCGACTCCGTGAACCTCATGAATGCCCCGTTTGCGCCAGAAAAAATCGCAGTGAACGACTTGCCTATCTGGAAGCAAGCTGAATTTCAGGATCTGGCACGCAGTTTGGCCTGGCCCGTGGGCACCCTGTTGTTTGGTGCGCTGGTGTTGCTGGGGGTGATCAAACCCGCGCTGAAAGTGATGGCGCATGCACCACAACCCGCAGCAATGTCGACCCACCAACTGGATGCCATTGAGTCAGAAGAGCCCGAACGGGCCAAGCTGGCCGCCCCGGCCCGTTCCAACGAGCCGGTGCTGCCCACAGTGGGTGAGTTGGCGATTGAAGACGCGCGCAAATTGACACGCGACAATCCAGCGGCAGTGGCTAACATTGTCAAAAGCTGGATTAATGGCGAGGCGCCGGCCTGATCGGTGCCAATCAGAGTAAATAACGATGTCTCAACCTGACGGTCTGCAGGATGCTGCAATTTTGATGATGTCCCTCGGCGAGGAGGAGGCTGCACAGGTGTTCAAGCACCTCTCCCCCAAAGAAGTTCAAAAACTGGGCGAGGCGATTGCCAAAACCAAGGTGATTACGCGCGAGCGGGTGGACGAAGTGGTGGACCGGTTTACCGGCATTGCGGCCGCCCACAGCTTGCTGGTGTCCGACTCGGGCGACTATGTGCGCTCGGTGCTGAAGCGGGCGCTGGGCGATGACAAGGCCACGCTGCTGATTGACCGCATTTTGCAGGGCGGCGACGTCTCGGGCATCGAGAGCCTGAAGTGGATGGACCCCTCGTCCGTGGCGGAGCTCTTGCGCAACGAGCACCCGCAAATTGTGGCGGCCATTTTGGTTCACCTGGACTTTGACCAGGCGGCCGATGTGATGAAGTTCTTTACCGAGCGCCAGCGCAATGAAGTGATGCTGCGCGTGGCGACGATGGAGGGTATTCAGCCCTCGGCCTTGAAGGATTTGAACGAGGTGCTGTTCCATGTGCTGGCCGGTGGCGACAAGGTGCGCAAATCGTCGTTGGGCGGTATCAAGACGGCGGCCGAGATGATCAACTTGATGGGCTCGGCCATTGAGGGCACGGTGATTGAGTCGATTCGCAACCACGATCCAGACCTGGCCCAGAAGATCATGGACAAGATGTTTGTCTTTGACGATGTGATGAAACTCGACGACAAGGCGATCCAGATGGTGCTGAAAGAGGTGGCCTCCGATGCGCTGATTGTGGCCCTCAAGGGCGCACAGCCCGAGCTCAAGGAGAAGTTTCTGGCCAATATGTCGTCGCGTGCCGCAGAAACCCTGCGCGAAGACCTGGAGTCGCGCGGCCCCATGCGCCTGTCCGAAGTGGAAGCGCAGCAGAAAGAAATTCTTAAAACAGTGCGTCGCCTGGCCGATGAAGGCACCATCGTGATTGGTGGCGGTGGCGATGATGCGATGGTTTAACTATGCGTAACTACAGCCGTTTTATTCCTGGTGAAGAGATTGGCGCCGTGGAGCAGTGGGATTTTGGCGCGGTGGACACCGCCTCGTTGCTGTTGGCGGCCGAGGGCAAAGCGCGTGATGACGCTTTGGAGCAAGTCAAGAGCGAGGCCATCAAGCAAGAGGCCTTGACCGAGGGCTATGCCGATGGGTTCGCCCAAGGTCATGCCAAAGCCACGCTGGAGGCGCAACGCCAGATGACGGCGTACATCGCCAACCAGGGCCAGCAAGCGGCGCAAGGCTTTGCCGACCTGTTTGTTTCGGCGCAAGCACAGCAGGCCCAAACCGAACAAATGCTGGCGCGCGGTGTGCTGGATTTGGCGTGCGAACTGGCGCGCCAGGTGCTGCGGCGTGAGTTGTCGGTCAACCCTGATGTGATGCTGCCGGTGATTCGCGAGGCCTTGGGCTTGTTGGGCGTCGAGAGCAAGACTGCGGTGGTCAAACTCCACCCGCAGGATTTCGACGCATTTGAAGCCGTGGTGAAGGCCGAGTTCACCAACATGTCGATCACCGTGTTGCCGGATGGCAACCTGACGCGCGGCGGTTGCCTGATTGAGTCCGCCGGGACGGTGGTGGATGGCACAGTCGAAAAAAGATGGCAGCGTGCGGTCGCCAGTTTGGGCTTGAGTTCGATCTGGGAGGCTCCCCTTGAACCCGCCTGATGCCGCCACCAAGTGGCAGCAGTTTATGGACGATGCCCGTAAACGCGTCAGCACCGACTCCACCCTGGAGGTGCGGGGCACGTTGACGCGCCTTACCGGCTTGGTGCTGGAGGCGACCGGTATTCGTGTGCCGGTGGGTTCGCAATGCCTGGTGTCGATGAAATCGCAGGCGCCGGTGTTGGCCGAGGTGGTGGGCTTCTCGAACGACCGGGCTTTTTTGATGCCTGCCGGCGATGTGCATGGTTTGTCCAGCGGCGCCAGCGTGGTGCCCGCAGCGGCTTTTGTGTCGGTGCCGCGTTTGGGCGAGCGCCGGCAAACGGACCGCACCTTGGGCTATGGCGCCTTGCGCCTGCCTTTGGGCGAGGGTCTGCTGGGCCGCGTGGTGGACGCCCAAGGCGAGCCGATGGACCGCATGGGACCGATCTCCAACGTCGCGTCTTTGCCCATGGACCGCAAGCCCATCAATGCCATGGACCGGGCGCCAGTGCGGGACATGCTCGACACCGGGGTGCGCGCCATCAACGCGCTGCTGACGATTGGCCGGGGTCAGCGCATCGGTTTGTTTGCCGGGTCCGGCGTGGGCAAGAGCGTGTTGATGGGCATGATGGCGCGCTACACCCAAGCCGATGTGATTGTGGTCGGCTTGATTGGCGAGCGGGGCCGAGAGGTCAAGGAGTTCATTGAAGACATTTTGGGTGCCGAGGGGCGTGCCCGGTCCGTGGTGGTCGCGGCTCCCGCCGATGCGCCTCCGCTGCTGCGCATGCAGGGCGCGTCTTACGCCACCGCCATTGCGGAGAGTTTTCGTGACAAGGGCAAGCATGTGCTGCTGCTGATGGACTCGCTCACGCGCTATGCCATGGCGCAGCGTGAAATTGCCCTGGCCATTGGTGAGCCACCCGCCACCAAAGGTTATCCGCCGTCCTGTTTTGCCAAAATGCCGGCGTTGGTGGAGCGCAGTGGCAATGGTTTGCATGGCATTGGGTCGATCACCGCCTTTTATACCGTGCTGTCGGAGGGCGATGACCAGCAAGACCCGATTGCCGATGCGGCCCGGGCCATTCTGGATGGTCACATTGTGCTGTCGCGGGCCTTGGCCGAGTCGGGGCACTTTCCGGCGATTGACATTGAGCAGTCGGCCTCACGCGTGATGCACAACGTGGTGTCGCGCGAGCATTTTGAGCAGGCGCGGCGCTTTCGAGCGATCAATTCGCGCTACGAAAAAGGGCGCGATCTGGTGCAGATCGGGGCCTATGTGGGTGGCTCTGATCCGGCGCTGGACGAGGCCATCCGATTGCACGAAGCCATGGCCAAGTTTTTGCAGCAGGACATGTTTGAGGCCTCCGCGCTGGAGGCCAGTGTGAGTGAGATGATGGCGACCACCCGTGGGCAGGCCTTTAGATGAGTGCGATCAAAAGCTTTCTGTTGGCCATTGAGATGGCGACGCGGCAACGCGATCAGGCCAACCAGGGTTTGATGTATGCCCAGAAATCGTATGTGTTTGCCCAGGACCAGATGAACCAACTGGAGACCTACGCCAACGAGACCGAGTCACGCTGGACCACCGCAGCGCAAAACAGCACGTCGATGGAGATGCTGCGCCACCATTACCAATTCATGGGGCGCTTGCAGCACGCCATGAGCCTGCAAAAAGAGGTGTTGGCCAGTGAGAGTCGAAAGGTGGCTCAGGCCAAAAAAGTTGTCCTCGATGCTGAGTTTCGGCTCGTGAGTTTGAAGCAGGTGCTGGAGAAAAAACAGGCCGGTCTGGCCCTGGTTCAGGCGCGACGCGAGCAAAAACAGATGGACGAGTTTGCCTCCCAGCGCAGACCGCAATTGTCGGATGAGTATTCGAGTGGAGGTCGATCATGAGTGTTGAACGAAGCAGTGCGCCTGCCAGCCCCAAAGCCACCGCAGCGGCGGATGGCACGGGCAACAAAGGCAAAGTTAAAGCCGGCAGTGAGGCCGGTGCCGCTGCCGGGGGCGGATTTTTTGCCATTCTGACCGCGCTGGAGCCCCAGGTGGTGGATGACGCCGGCGGTACGGCGGGCGGCGATGCCACCACCCCGCAGGCCGAGTCCGATACGGCGCAAGCGGCCGTGTTGCCCGACCCCAGTCTGTTGCTGGCGCAAGTGGGTGACGTTCGTCTTGATACCTTGAACCCCGTGGCGCAAGGAGATTCACTTGGCTTGCCCAGTGAACTGGCCATGCTGTTAAGCCAGGCTGGTCAAGCGGTGCAGACGGGCCAAGCCGTTCCGGCAGACCAAACCGTTCCGGTAGGTGAGGCGGCCGGGCGTAAATCTGGGCGCGCCGTGCCGGGCGGTATTTTGTCAGCCCAAGCGGCGCTCAGCGCTGACCCGGGTGCGCCCGCCAGTCAATCCTTGCTGTCGCCCGAAGTTGACAAGACACAGCAGCATCGCGCTAATGTCAGCGCCTTGCTGGATCAAATGGCGCAAGGTTTGTCCGGGGCGGCGCAAAAGACGGCGGGCTTTGATCTGAAGGCGGTGGCTGCCGCCAGTCTGGCCGAGTCGAAGGGCTTGCATGAGGCTTCCCTGACCGACGCCATGGCGCGTGAACCCGCGCTGTCCGGTACCCTGATGGCCAGCGGTTTGGGCGAGGGGCTGATGCGCGCATCTGACCGGCCAGGTTCAAAGTCGTCGAGTCAGATCAATGGGCTGGGGCTGGAGGGCAGTTGGGGTCAGTCTTCTTTTCAGGCGGGCAATAGGGTGGACGTGCCGTCCGCCGTGATTGATCCTTCCGCCACCTCCTTTGATTCGGCGTTGGCAGATACCATGAGTTATTGGGTCTCGCAAGGGGTTCAAAATGCCGAGTTGAAAATCGAAGGGCTTGATGGGGAGTCGATTGCGGTCAGCATTTCACTCAATGGCGATGAGGCGCACATTGGATTCCGCACGGACAAGCCCGAAACCCGGCAGATGCTGGAAGGCGCCGTGGCCCATCTGAAAGAGCTGTTGACCAGCGAGGGGCTGGTGCTGTCCGGCGTGTCGGTCGGCGCATCGGGTCAGGAGGGTGCGCCCGGGCAAGGGCAAAAGAATCCAGCCGGGGCCCGCCAGACGACCTTGATCTCAACGGAAAATACTCCGGCCGAGAACCTTCGACCGGTGGCCAAAGCGGTGGGTCGGGCGCTGGATTTATACGTTTAAAGTTCTGGCTGTTGCGGTGGCCAGAAATCAACCGGTTTTTAATGGTTTATCGGGCGGCTGAGTCGCTCACAATGCTAAATAATGAAATTTAATCTAATGTGTAAAAGGAAATACCGTGGCCACCAAACCTGAAGCTGCCGGCGAGGTCAAAGCCCCGGCCAAAAGCAAAAAAATGCTTTTCATCATTATTGGGGCCGTGCTGGTGCTGGCGCTGGGCGGCGGTGCTTTTGTCTTTATGAGCAAGCAGCGTGCCGCAGCGGCCGATGGCGAGGAAGAAGCGCCCGCCAAAGTCGCGCACGTGGACCCCAAATTGGCCCCCGTTTATTTGCCGCTGGACAATATGGTGGTGAATTTGGCTGATCCCGGGGGGGAGAAAGTGGCTCAAATTGGGCTCACGCTGCAGGTGGCCGACGCCCACGCTTCGGACTCCGTCAAGGCGTATTTGCCCACGATCCGCAGCAGCATTCTCATGCTGATTGCGCAGCGCAGTTCAGAAGAGCTGTTGTCCCCGGAAGGCAAGGAGAAGCTGGCCAAAGACATTCTCCGTAAGGCCTCACTGCCCTTCGGTGGGGAGGATGAAGAAGAGCCAGCTCCTGAAGAGGCGCCGGTCAAAAAGAAAAAATCGGGTAAGAAAGCGGTGGTGCATGACTACCCGGTGACGGGTGTGCTGTTCTCCAGTTTTATCGTTCAGTGATGATTTCACGGCTGTTTTTCCATGAGTGAATCCTTTCTCTCCCAAGAAGAAGTCGACGCCCTGCTGGAGGGGGTGACCGGCGAAAGTCAAAAGCTGGCGGAGGAAGTGCACGAGAGTGGCGAGGTTCGGGCCTACAACATTTCGAGCCAGGAGCGGATCGTTCGTGGGCGCATGCCGACGATGGAGATCGTCAACGAGCGGTTTGCGCGCAATCTTCGTGTGGGGCTGTTTAACTTCATCCGCCGAAGCCCTGAAATATCCGTCGGCCCGGTGACGGTGCAGCGTTACAGCGCTTTTTTGCGCGAACTGGCGGTGCCGACCAATTTCAATATCGTGGCCATCCGGCCCTTGCGGGGCAGTGGCTTGATTGTTTGCGAGCCCGCGCTGGTGTTTGGCGTGATTGATACGCTGTACGGTGGCATTGGCAAGTTTCAGGCGCGGATTGAAGGTCGTGATTTCTCGGCCACGGAGCAGCGGGTCATCAATCGCCTGGTTGA
>CAJAFJ010000196.1 GCA_903938955.1 uncultured beta proteobacterium
GGTTAATCAGCAACGCCCTTGGCAGCCCGTCGGGCCAAAATAGCTAGAAATGAAAAGAATATTCGATTTGCTCCTGGCCGCGCTGGCCACTTTTGTATTAATCATCCCGGTGATACTCGTCGCCCTGCTGGTGCGACTCACGTCCAAAGGTCCGGCCCTGTATTGGTCCGATCGCGTGGGGCGTGGCAATACTATTTTCAAAATGCCCAAGTTCCGCAGCATGCAGGTCGGCACGCCAGCGGTGGCGACGCATTTATTAAGCAATCCAGCGGCTTACCTGACGCCCATTGGTTCTTTTTTGCGTAAAAGCAGCCTCGATGAATTGCCGCAGTTGTGGAACATCATTAAAGGCGATATGAGTTTTGTCGGTCCCCGGCCAGCGTTGTTCAATCAGCATGATTTGATTGAGCTGCGCACCAGCCATGGTGTTCACCAGCTCGTGCCCGGTTTGACGGGTTGGGCTCAGGTTAATGGCCGTGATGAGTTGCCCATTCCGCAAAAAGTAGCATTGGATGTTGAGTATTTGCAAAACAAATCATTCTGGTTAGATATAAAGATCATATTTTTAACGGGTTTAAAGGTGTTAAGAAGAGATAATGTGACGCATTAAAACTCTAAAAATTCGGCGGCAGGGGCTTTTAAAACTTAACTAACCAGGCATTAACCATGAATAATTTGATCGAAATCCAAAACCAGATCGAGAAACTCCAGCAGCAAGCGGCCGAAATTCGGGCGCAAGAGTTTGATAAAACCGTGCAAGAGATTCTGGCCAAAATGACGGCTTTTGGCATTACCTTGAAAGACCTGGATTCCGTCAAAGGCCGCACCCGTAAAGTGGCAGCTGCCGGTGCCAAGCCTGCCGCCGCTAAATTCCGGGGCCCTAACGGTGAAACCTGGAGCGGCCGTGGTTTGACGCCGCGCTGGTTGTCGGCTTTGCTGGCTGACGGGCGCACCAAAGAAGAATTCGCTATCTAAATAGCACCGGGTCGCAGGGGGGATGATTGCAAACTAACGTTTTATCCTGGCCGCGGGCCACTAAACGCTTGGTGGTCGTGGTGCTGGATGTGGTTCTGGCGCTGCTGGCCACTTGGATCGCTTTCACGCTGCGGCTGGATACGCTCAATTGGCCCACGGGTGCCCAATGGTGGGTGTACGGTCTGGCGCCGGTGTTGGCGGTGCCCATTTTTATCAAGTTTGGGTTGTACCGGGCGATTTTCAGGTACACCGGTCAAGCGGCTTTGCAGGCGACCGGGCGAGCGGTTTTGGTCTATGCCCTGATTTTGCAGAGCGTGTTGTTATGGCAAAAATGGGTGGGTGTGCCGCGTAGCTTGGGTGTCTTGCAACCCTTGATTTTTCTCTTTTTGGTGGGGGCGAGCCGAGCAGTGGCTCGCTTCTGGCTGGCAGATTTGGGTAAAGCGCAGGCCCAATCGTCAGGCCGTTTACTGATTTACGGCGCGGGCACTGCAGGCGTGCAAACGGCGTCGGCCTTGCGGGTGTCAAGTCAGTTTGAGCTGCTGGGTTTTGTCGATGACGACCCGGCCAAGATCGGTCGCAGTGTCAATGGCATTCCAGTGTTTTCGCCCGCAAGTGTGCCGCACGTTGTGGCGCAGCAAGGCGTGACTGACATTTTGCTGGCTCTGCCCAGTGCCTCACGCGACCGGCGCAACACCATCATTGACAGCTTGCGCGCCCTCCCGGTTCACATTCGCACTTTGCCCGGCTTGGCCGATCTGGCCAGTGGCCGCGTCACGGTGCAGGATTTTCTGGATCTGGATGTTGAAGACCTGCTGGGGCGCGACCCGGTGCCGCCCAACGCCGAATTGATCGCGCGTGACCTGGCGGGCCAGGTGGTGCTGGTCACCGGCGCCGGTGGCAGCATTGGCGGCGAGTTGACGCGACAAATCGTGTTGCAGCAACCGCGTCAGTTGCTGCTGCTGGACCACAACGAGTTTGGCCTGTACAGCATTCACCAGGAGTTGCAGGGCATTTGCGCCAGCAAGGGCCTGACTGTTGAGTTGGTTCCCATGCTGGGCAGTGTGGCCAACTACGAGCGGCTGCTCGCGGTGTGCACCTTGTACCGCCCGGCCACGCTGTACCACGCCGCCGCCTACAAGCATGTGCCGATGGTGGAAGACAACCCGGGTGAGGGCGTGGCCAACAATGTGATCGGCACCCTGAACACGGCCCGGGCCGCGCGCGAGTCAGGCGTCAAGCGTTTTGTGCTGATCTCCACCGACAAGGCGGTGCGGCCGACCAATGTGATGGGGGCCACCAAGCGCATGGCCGAGCTGGTGCTGCAGGCGCTGGCGGCTGAGGCTTCCAACACCTGTTTCACGATGGTGCGCTTTGGCAATGTGCTTGATTCAAGCGGCAGCGTGGTGCCGCTGTTTCGCCGGCAGTTGGCTGCGGGCGGGCCGTTGACGGTGACGCACGCCGAGGTCACGCGTTATTTCATGACCATCCCCGAGGCGGCGCAACTGGTGCTGCAGGCGGGCGCCATGGCGGTGGGAGGCGATGTGTTTGTGCTGGACATGGGCGAGCCGGTCAAGATCATGGACCTGGCGCGGCGCATGGTGCAGCTCAGCGGGCTGACGGTGCGCGACGCTAATCAACCCAGTGGCGATGTCGAGATTGAAATTACCGGCCTGCGCCCGGGTGAAAAGCTGTACGAAGAGTTGCTGATTGGCGACAACCCCGAGCCCACCGCGCACCCCCGCATCATGAAGGCGCACGAAGACCACCTGCCCTGGCCGGTGCTGGACGGGCATCTGCAAACGCTGCGCCACGCCGCGGGTCTCAATGACGTGGTGGCGATCAAGGCGGTGTTGCAGACCTGCGTGCAGGGTTATGGCGTGCTGCCACCCTGAGCCGGGGCCGATCACAACATGGGGCACAATTTGTCATTGATCAATTTTTGCAACATGAGTGGCCCCCATGACCGA
>CAJAFJ010000197.1 GCA_903938955.1 uncultured beta proteobacterium
AAAAAAATAGCTTGCCAGGCAGCTAAGACGGGGGCTAGCCCACCATTTGACGCATAACTTGCTGGCGAATATTGAATTGAGAATAACACTGTGCATAGATCTGGCATAAGTCAGCAGTTATCCACAGGCTAAGCACCAAACACAAATCTATCCAAAATCAAGGTACATCCCAAAAGCAGGGTCGCACACATGGGTTAACAGCAGCTAAGTCGATGATTGTGAATGAGAAAATAGGGTTATCCACAGAACTGGTCAATCCTTATCTACTACTACTATGTATTTATAGAACCATTAGATAAAAATGCATGAACCTTCCTGCCTCCAAAAAATCACCCTTTTTCCCCGCCTCAAAAGTATGAAAACCCCCTATTTTTTAGAAAAGTAGCTTTAAAAGGTCTTTTTTGAGAGCTGGAAATATGTTTACACTGAGCAAGCTATCTCAAAATTTCTCAGGAGCTTCAATGAAACCTATTTCTAAATTGTTGAAAAATCGTGATTCATCAGTTTTTCAAGTGGAGCCATCGGCAACTGTGTTTGAAGCACTGCAGCTGTTGTCAAACTATGGCGTCGGCGCCATGATCGTCATGGAAAAAGGGAAACTGGTCGGCATCGTGTCAGAGCGTGACTACACCCGTAAAGTTGCTCTGCAAGGCAAGAACTCCAAAGAAACCAAGGTCGCTGACATCATGACCAGCGAGATCATTTCGGTCACGCCTCAAACCGGCATCCGCGACTGCATGACCCTGATGAGTCAGAAAAAAATTCGTCACCTTCCGGTGGTGGACGGCACGACAGTGATGGGCATGATCTCGATCCGAGACATCATGGACGACATCATTGCTGACCACGAAGAAACCATCTCTCAATTGACGACTTACATCAGCACTTAGTCCTGATACGGCATTGTTGTTAAATGCCTGAAGAATTCAATGCAAGATAAACGGCCGTAACAGCAACCAGATGGCTGTGCACAGCAGCATCCATGCGAACGCGGTGCGCATTTTGTGTTCAGGCAACCGGTGCGCAAAGGCAACCCCCGCTGAGACGGTGAACAAACCGCCAAACGCCAGTGGCAGGCCGATTGACCAATCCACCCGCTGGGCATGGCTATACGTCATCAAGGCAATGATGGAGCTGGGTGCAACCAAGGCCAGTGACAGGCTTTGGGCGACGGTTTGCCGCTGACCGAACATACCGGTGAAGAGCGGCGTGGCCAGCAAGCCACCGCCAATGCCAAGCAAGCCCATGCTGCTACCGCCGACCAGACTGACCAAGGGCATCAAGCACAAATTTAAACGGCTGTGGGTCACCGCTACCTGAATGGGCTCAGGGGCGCGAAGTTGCCAGAGCATGCGCAGCGCCAGTAGCAGCAGGAATAGGCTGAACACCGTGCGCAGAATCATTGGATTTAGCCCCGTCGCCAGCTGTGCCACCCCCCAGGTGGTCAGGGATGCCAGAACGCCAATGGGGAGTGCGGTTCGCCAAGCCACGGGGTGGCGCTGGTTGTAGCGCCACCAGGCGATCAGCAGATTGGGGGCCATCATGACCAGCGCCGTGCCTTGGGCCACCGCCTGGTCCATGCCAAAAGCCAGCACCAGCAAGGGAATGGCGATGATGCCGCCGCCAATGCCAAACACGCCGCCAAAAAAGCCCAGTGCCGCGCCTAGGCTCAGGGTGGTCAGAAGATCGGCAATGGCAAATGAAGGCATCAGATCAGACTCAAAGTTGTTGATAAGTCATCCTATTCAGATACTGATAAAGTGACAATGGTTTCAAATTCAATTGAATCAATACTTTTAAGCACGAATGAAAGACGCTCCTGATCTTGCATTTTTTGCCTTGCTGGCGCGCCACCCCAGCCTTGCGGCGGCGGCGCAGGAATTGGGCGTGACGCCGCCCGCGGTCAGCCGCCGTCTGGCGCAGCTGGAGCAACGACTTGGCGTCCGGCTCCTGAATCGGACGACCCGGCGACTCAGCTTGACACCCGAAGGTGAGCGCTATCTTGAGGAGGGCGGGCGCATCCTGCGTGACATTGAAGGGCTGGAGCGCTCTTTGGTAACAAGCCGGGAGGTGCCGCACGGCCTGCTGCGCATTAATGCCACTTTCGGGTTTGGCCGACGCCACTTGTCGCCGGCCATTTCTGACTTCGCTCGCCTTTATCCGGCGGTGGAGATGGTGTTGCAACTGACAGACCGGCCCATGGACCTCACGGCCCATGCCATGGATATCGGCATCCACTTTGGCGAGCCGCCCGACAGCCGAATTCTTGCCCGCAAAATTGCCACCAACCGACGTTTACTGTGTGCCGCACCAAGTTACCTGAGCGCACGGGCTGAGCCAGTTATCCCGCGAGACTTGCAAGCACAGGCCTGCATCGTGATCCGGGAAAACAACACCGCCTTTAACAACTGGCAGCTCACCAACGGGAAGCAGCAGGACATGGTCAAAGTCACCGGCCCGCTCAGCACCAATTTTGGCGAGATCGCTGTCGATTGGGCCTTGGCGGGTCATGGTGTTTTGCTGCGCTCTGAATGGGACCTCGGCCCTTATTTACAGTCTGGCCAACTGCGCCGGGTGCTGGCGCCTTGGGAAGGTGCCTCGGCCGATATTTACGCCATCTATCCGCAACGCCATCACCTGTCGGCCAAAGTGCGGGTTTTTCTTGATTTTCTGGTGGGACGCTTTGCCGACCTGCGGCAGTGAATTCAGTCGAGGGTCATGGGTCAGTTTTCAAATTTTGTTTATTTCAAAAAGGCCCCAGCCAAGCCGGCTCAAGAACTGGTACAAACAGTGGCGATGTTCAGACTGCCCGTTTTATCTGCATTCGCCCAACTTATGGACATAACTGAAAGAGCCGCATGAATTTTGGACTGATTGCCCACCGTTTGCACCGACTCGGCCCCGATGGCGCCCTCTTGCGATGGGCCCGGCTGTGTGAACCGGCCTTGAAAACTCTGGCGCTTCAGTTGCACGCGACAGGCGGCGCGCACGACATCTTGGTTGTCCATCATTTATTGCAAGAGCAACTCAGCTCGGTAGGTCATGGCCGCGATGGAGGGTTGATGCGCCTGGTCTCGCGCGCCGCCGGTGGTTTGACACCGGAGTCCGCTT
>CAJAFJ010000198.1 GCA_903938955.1 uncultured beta proteobacterium
ACAACCAGGCCATGAACGAATCCGTGCGCGCCGTGGCGCGTGACTACATTGACGGGCACGAGTTGACCGAAGGCCTGTTGAACCACATCGAGGTGGCGATTCGGGCCTACGACCCCTGCCTGTCGTGCGCCACCCATGCGCTGGGGCAGATGCCGCTGGACGTGAGCCTGATCGGCCCCGGTGGCGAACTGATCGACCGGGTGCTCAAGTCGTCTGAGGGCGAATTCATCCACGACCTGGGCGCGGCCTCAGGCTTGGCAGCATGACGACCCAAGTGGTCCCGCCCTCGCTGGTATTTGGCTGGGGCAACCTGAGCCGGGGCGACGACGCCCTCGGTCCTCTGTTCATTGAACAGTTACGTGAAGCTTGGTCGGCAGATAGCGGGGTGGAATGTCTGGAGGACTACCAGCTGCAAATTGAACACGCGCTGGATTTGGTCGGGCGCCAGCGCGTGCTGTTTGTCGATGCCAGCCTGACGTGCCCGGCCCCGTTTGAAGTCACACCGTTACGGGCGGTGCAAGATGCCAGCTTCACCACGCACGCCATGTCACCACAAGCGCTGCTGCAGGTGTACCAACAGTTGCGAGGCGAAGCGCCACCGCCTTGTACGCTCTTGGCGATCCGTGGCGAAAGCTTCGAGTTGGGCGAACCGCCCAGCGCCGCGGCCTTGGCCAACCTGGCGGCCGCGCTGACGTGGGCCCATACCTGGCTGAACGCCGCACACCCATTGCCCAGCCATGCATGAGTTAAGCATCGCAGGCGGCATCTTGCAGCTGGTTGAAAGCGCTGCGCTGCGAGAGCAGTTCAAGCGGGTCGCCGCGCTGCGTCTGGAGGTTGGTGCGCTGGCGGGCGTGCAGGTACACGCCCTGCGCTTTGCACTGCAGGCCATCGCCCCCGGCACCGTTCTGGACGGCGCCGACCTTCTCATCGACGAGCCACCGGGCCGGGCCTGGTGCCCCATCTGCATCGCTGAAGTGACCATCGACAGCCGGGCCGACCCCTGCCCTTTGTGCTTTGGCTACCCGGTGAAAGTCACCGGCGGCGGCGAATTAAGAGTGCTGGATTTGGTGGTGAAAGACGATTGATCACCCCATGAACACCGGGTCAGAAAAAACCAAGGTGCCGTCCAGGCGGGTCATCAGGTTGTCGGCTTTCAGCAGGTCCGGCAGCGCATCGTATTCAACCGAAAACTGCTCCAGCGCCTTCAGCGATTTCTGCACGGTTTCGTTCCAGCCCATGGGCGACACCACCAGATGGTGCAAAGCGATGCGCCCCATGTCGCGCGCCAGATAGCGCCACATCTTGCAGCCATCAAAATAAAAAGTCGAAATCTTGTGCGCCAACTCGGCCGCCTCGCCCGAGCCCAGCAGCGGGTAGAGTTTTTCGACCTCAACAATGTGAAACGGGTAACCCCGACTGGAGCAACCGGCCGTGCCGTGGTCGGCGTAGACCACCGGAAAATGCTTGCCGGTGGGCCGGTCACTGGCGGTGTAGTAAGCGTAGTCAGTTGGCGAAGACAGCACTTTGTAGACATGCGCTTGCCCGTCAATCACGTCGCCCTCAATCACAATGGTGTTCTCGCCACGGCCAAGCTCTGCCCGGCCGGCCAGCAAGGGATGGTCGGGCACCGGATCGGCAATGACGTCACCACCAAGAACTGCCATAACTCAAATGAACGCTGTTGTTAGAACCATTTTTGAATGATCAGCTAAACCACCGTCAACAGCCTTGGCTTTAATCAACGTTCAAGCGATTCGCTCCAGAATCAATACCGAGAAAAACCCGAACCCGGCGATCAGCGCCCACTTGAGGGCCTGCAAACCATAGGCCCTAAAACGCGGTTGACCGGTGCCGACATAGAACGCGAACGACACCACAGCCCCCAGCAGCAGCAACAGAATGAGCCAGCGAAACAGCAACATGGCTTACCAGGCACGCGCCAGTTGGGCAAAGCCCTTGGGCGCCTGCTTCTCGTCGTCAAAAGTCACCACATCCCAGGCATCGGGGTGGTTCAGCAACTCGCGCAACAACACGTTGTTCATCGCGTGGCCTGAACGGCGAGCGCTGTAGCTGGCCAGAAAAGGTTTGCCGATCAGGTACAGGTCGCCCATGGCATCGAGGATCTTGTGTTTGACAAACTCGTCGTCGTACCGCAGCCCGCCCACATTCAAAATCTTGTAGTCGTCCATCACGATCGCGTTGTCCAGCCCGCCGCCCAGGGCCAGGCCGTTGGCGCGCATCATTTCGACATCCTTGGTGAAGCCAAAGGTGCGGGCGCGGGCGATGTCTTTGGAATACGAGTCGGTGCTCATGTCAAACGTCACGCGCTGGCCGGTGGCATCCAC
>CAJAFJ010000199.1 GCA_903938955.1 uncultured beta proteobacterium
CTGAAAAAACAGAGGCAGTCACAGGGGCTTCGGTCATGCCGAGTCCCGCTTCAGAAGTGGTCGTAGAGGCGGCACAGCCCGTATTGCCGATTCAGACCGCGAGCCAGGTTCAACCCAGTTCTGAGCCCGTGCTCAGCTCAAGTCCTGTACCTGTTGTGGCCGCGCTTTCTGCACCAGCGCTGGCTCAGGCGAGCGAGCCGGTTTCTGGCACGACAAGTGGCACGCTTGTTTTCAAATCGCGGGAGACTTCCTGGGTTGAAGTCGTCGATGCGAGTGGCACGGCGCAAGTACGCAGGAATCTTTTAGCGGGTGAAACTGTCACGGTCTCGGGCACACTGCCCTTGGCGGTGACGGTTGGTCGCGCCAGTAGTGTCGATGTACAAGTGCGTGGCCAGCCCTTTGATTTGTCTCGTTTAGCCAAAGATAACGTTGCACGTTTTGAGGTGAAGTAGTGGAGTCTTATTTGCCAATTGAAGCGGCGCGAGCCAAAGTGCGAACCAGCCGCCAGGCGCGCGTGGTGTGGGGTTCAAGGGTCGTGACGGTCGGCGGCGATGCGCCGGTGCGCATTCAGTCCATGACGAACACGGACACCGTCGATGCCATCGGTACCGCGATTCAGGTCAAGGCCCTGGCACTGGCCGGGTCCGAGATGGTGCGCCTGACCGTGAACACGCCTGAAGCGGCACAAGCTGTGCCGTACGTTCGGGAGCAACTCGATCGAATGGGCATTGACGTTCCTTTGATTGGTGATTTTCATTACAACGGTCATCGCCTTCTCACCGATTTCCCAGAATGCGCGCAAGCCTTGTCAAAGTACCGGATCAATCCCGGTAATGTGGGCAAGGGCGATAAACGGGACAAACAGTTCGGCCAGATGATTGAAGTGGCCATGCGCTGGAACAAACCCGTTCGCATTGGTGTGAACTGGGGTAGCCTGGATCAGGAGCTACTCGGCAGTTTGATGGATGAGAACAGCCGTCGCCCCATTCCCTGGGATGCCAAGCCGGTGATGTATGAGGCCTTGATCACGTCCGCGTTAACCTCGGCGCAACGTGCGCAAGAGATGGGCATGAATGGCGATCAGATCATTCTCTCGTGCAAGGTCAGTGGCGTTCAGGATCTGGTGTCCGTTTACCGTGAATTGGCGAAGCGCTGTAACTACCCGCTTCACCTTGGCTTGACCGAAGCCGGTATGGGCACCAAAGGCATCGTGGCGTCCACTACGGCACTGTCCATTTTGCTGCAAGAAGGTATTGGTGACACGATTCGCGTCTCACTGACGCCTGAACCCGGTGCCAGTCGGACGCAGGAAGTCGTTGTTGCTTGTGATATTTTGCAGGCGCTGGAGTTGCGCTCATTCGTGCCCAGTGTCACGGCCTGCCCGGGTTGCGGGCGCACGACTAGCACCAGCTTTCAGGAACTCACCAAGCAAATTGAGGACTTCCTCCGAGACAAGATGCCCGTATGGCGCGATATTTATCCCGGTGTCGAGACCTTGAAAGTCGCCGTGATGGGTTGCATTGTGAACGGTCCGGGCGAAAGCAAGCATGCCGACATTGGCATCAGCTTACCCGGGACGGGCGAGGCACCTGCAGCGCCTGTGTACATTGATGGTGAAAAAGACGTGACCCTGCGCGGGGATACGATTTCCCAAGATTTCCAGAAAATTGTTGAAGACTATATTGAAAAACGGTTTGGCAATCTGACGATTGAAAAAGCTGTTTGAGCGAATTAATGAATAAAAAAGAAATGTTGCCCACACCGGTCAAACTGACAGGTGTTAAAGGCATGAACGATGTTCTGCCGCCAGATTCCGCTGCTGTTGAATGGCTTGAAAACAAGGTCCGCGTGTTGATGGCGCGTTATGCCTACCGAAATATTCGTACGCCCATCGTCGAGCGAACCCCCTTGTTCATTCGCGGCTTGGGTGAAGTGACTGATATTGTCGAAAAGGAGATGTATTCCTTTGAAGATCGGCTCAACGGCGATCCCTTGACGCTGCGTCCGGAGGCCACTGCGGGCGTTGTTCGCGCGGTCGTGGAGCATTCGATGCTGTACGAAGGCGGTAAGCGGCTGTATTACATTGGACCCATGTTTCGGCATGAGCGGCCCCAGCGTGGACGCTACCGGCAATTTGACCAGATCGGCGCTGAAGCCCTGGGTTTCGGTGGTGCTGAAGTCGATGCCGAGTTGATTCTGCTCGCGGCGGCGCTGTGGAAAGATTTGGGCCTGAATGACGTGCGCCTTGAACTTAACAGCTTGGGGCAG
>CAJAFJ010000200.1 GCA_903938955.1 uncultured beta proteobacterium
CACCACGCGGTCGGGCACGATGTAGTCCACAAACTTGGCGCCCAGCAGCTTTAAGCCGCGAATGCCCACGGCGCAGGCGGTGGCGCCATCGCAGTCGTAGTCGGCCACGATGCAGAGTTTTTTGTTTTGGGCGATGGCGTCGGCCAGCAGCACGGCGGCCTCGTGGGTGCCTTTCATCTCACTGGGCGGAATCAGCCGCGCCAGGCCATCGTCGAGTTCTTGCGTGTTTTGCACACCGCGTGCGGCGTAGAGCTGGGCCAGCAAAGGGTGAATGCCAGCTTGCTCCAGCGTCCAGACGGCGCGGGGGGGGATGTCTCTTGCGGTTATTTTCATAGCTGCTTCAGTAGGGTGGCTGCAGGCTGCGTGCCAAAAAGGTTCATGAATCGTTTCACCAGCGTTTGGGGCTGGGCGGTGAAGGTTTGCGCATGGCGTTCACCGCAGAGGGTCAGTTGGACGCTTTCGCCGCGCTCCAGTGCCGCCAGCAGGGCCGCGCCCTCGGTGGCGTCCAGCTCTTGCCAGGCCGTGGCCCAGGCGGCCCAGTCGTCATTCAGCGCCGCCTCACGCAGGGTGCGGGCCACTGACAGCGCGGGCGGTGGCGGGGTCGTTGCTGAGCTGGCCGATGCGGGCGGTTGAGGATTCAGCGCCCCGGTGCCACTCAGCCAGAACGAGTTGACCGGCAGCACCCGTCGCGCCTCCCGGGCGTCGTTCACCGGGTGGGTGTAGAGCAGCATTTGCATCTCGTTTTGCAAACGTCGCAAAGGCGCTGCAGCGGGCGAGCGTGGCATCCATGAATCGACATGGCGGCCGACCACGCGGTCCAGCGACGCGGTCGGTAAGTCGCGAAACACCTCGCTGCACGCCAGCCAGTGGTTGGGGCTGACATAGTGCAGGGCGATGCCGTCTTCTTCAAAATAGGGCTTCATGGCCGCCAGCAGGCCTTGTGATTCTTGGGCCGTGAAATCAGGCAGCGCCTGCCCGCTCATGGCAATGTGGTTGGTGCCCACTTGCCAATGGCACGGCGTGATGAAAGCCCAGGCGCCGTGGCTGTTGAGGGCCGGGTTTTGGGCGGCTTCAGACGCGGCCCAGGGAATCAGGCCGTCGGGTGCCGCCAGGCCCTGCGCGCGCGCCAGCGCCCGTTCATGCGGGGGCGACAGGCTGAACTCATCGCCCGCGTCCAGCGCCTCGGGCGTCAGGCGGGCCAGCAGTTTCTGGAGGTGGGGCAGTGGCAGCGTGGACAGGACCGGGGCACAGCCCTCAGAACTGGCAAACGCGAAAAGAATCAAAAGGTGCATGCGGCGATTGTCCGGGAAATGCCGAAGCCCGCAGGCTGTGGGTTAATTGGAAAGTGCCAGATCCACATCCGCCCCGTTGCGCTCGTCGGTGTAGGGTGCGCCTTGCGCGGGGCGGCTGCTGTTGTAGCAACTGACGATCACGTTGCTCAGCGGTTTTGCTTTGTGCAGCACCTCCACCGCGCAACGGCCAAAGACGCTCTCGATGGTGGCCAGCAGGTTGCGGGCGTAGGGCGTTTCCAGTTTGCCGTCCAGAATCAGGTTGACGAGCAGCACGCCCTGTGGCGTCAAGGTGCGGCGGGTGTCGTGCCAGAACTCGCGCGTGACCAGATGGCCGGGAATCGAGGTGTGGCTGCTGAACACATCGACCACCACGGCGTCATAGTGCTGGTCGGTGCTGCGCACGTAGCGGCGGGCATCGTCCACGATGAAGCTGCCACGAATCGGCTCCTTCAGAAAGCGCTGCTCGGCAATCTCGCGGATTTTGGCGTCGATGTCGACATAGGTGTAGCGGTTGCTCAACTCGCGGTGCGACAGGGTAAAACCACCGGCGCCAAGCACCAGAATGTCGCGCCCTTTGTAGTCCAGCTCTTCCAGAAGAATGTGGCGCAAGTGCTGCACGTAGCGGGCGTAATGCGGCGGCTCGCTGTCGTCCATCAGGGACGCCAGCGAGTTGTTGACGAAGAATGCGCGCGGGTTGACGTGCTCGGGCCGCGCCACCGGTTTCACGGCGTAATCGGCATAGGCCGTGTCCAGCACGTTGCCAGCCGGGCGCAGGTTGACCGTGACCACCGCCACGCCAATCAGCAGCGCCGTCACCCAGGTGGGGCGGCTGCGCTCGGCCAGCAGCAGGCTGCCCAGCGCCAGCAAAACGGCACAAATCAGTACCGCCACCGACACGCCCAGCCATTGCATCGCCACCAGCGACAGGCTGACCGACCCCAGAAACGAACCCAGCGTGGACCAATATAGCGCGTAGCCGCTGGCCTCGCCGGTGCGCGTGTGCTTCATCAGGTTGGTGAGCACCGGCACCGTCTGTCCCAGTAGCCAGGCCAACGGACACAACACGCCGCCGATAAAGATCAGGTAGGCCAGCCCGGTCGGTTGCACCAGGGTAAACAGGCCATCGACCGTGACCCGCGCCAGCCCGACGCCTGCCAGCAAGGCCGAGATCTGGAAGTTACGCGCCACTACCGCCGTGAAGCGCGTGCTGACCCGCGCGCCCGAGCCGTAACCCAGCGCCAGCGCCAGCAGAAACAGGCCGATGGTCGGTGCCGTCACCACAATGGCACTGCCCACATGCGGCACCAGCCGCCGCAAGGCGATCACTTCCGCGCCCAATGAGCAAAAGCCTTCAATGAAAACGATGAGGTAGAGCAGGTTGCGGGGCATAAAGGGGTTGGTGAAAAGAGGTGGGGTATTAAAGCAAAAGGCCACGACGGGGTGGCAGTGCCACAATATCGCTTCATTCAACACCCTGGCGGTCAATGCAAATCCCCTACGAACTCATTCTTGGCTGGCGCTACACGCGGGCCGGTCGTGCCACTCGGCGCAATGGCTTTATCTCGTTCATCTCGGGTGTGTCCATGCTGGGCATTGCGCTCGGTGTGGCGGCGCTCATCATCGTGCTGAGCGTGATGAACGGCTTTCAAAAAGAGGTGCGCGACCGCATGCTGG
>CAJAFJ010000201.1 GCA_903938955.1 uncultured beta proteobacterium
GAACTGTTTGCACATGGTGGCGTTGGCCAGCAACTCGGGGGGCGCAATCATCCAGCCCACGCGCAAGCCGGGCGACAGGATTTTGCTGAAACTGCCGCAATGCGCCAACCAGTCGCGGCTGCCAGGAATGTCGTCACTCAGGGCCAGCAGGCTGGGTGGTGGCGGCGTGTCAAAGTACAACTCACCATAAGGATCATCTTCCACCACCAGCGTTTTGGTGCGGGCGGCAATTTCAAGAATGCGCTTGCGCCGCGCCAGGCTGAGCGTGGCGCCGCTCGGGTTGCCAAAGGTGGGAATCAGATACACCAGCTTCGGCTTGTGCTCTTCAATCAGCAGCTCCAGCTTGTCCACATCCACACCATCGGCATCAATCGGCGCGCCAATGATGTGCGCGCCGTACAGGCGAAAACACTGGATGGTGGCCAAGAAAGTGGGGGCCTCCACAATCACCTTGTCACCGGGCGAGATCATGGTTTTGCCAATCAAATCCAGCGCCTGCTGGCTACCGGTGGTAACGATCAGACCGTCCGGCGCCACGGTGGCGCCCTTGTTGGCCATGAAAGTGCTAATGGCTTCGCGCAGCGGCTGGTAGCCTTCGGTCGCGCCATATTGCAAGACCGGGCCGGGGTTCTGGGTAAGCACGGCGTTGCTGGATTCTTGAATGCCCTGGACATCAAACAGCGCCGGGTCCGGAAAGCCACCGGCAAAACTGATGATGCCGGGCTTGCCCAGCAACTTGAAGAGTTCACGAATGGCGGAGGTTTCTACATTGTTCAGACGGTCGGCAAATTGCATGGGTTGGGCTTTCAAAAGAACACAAATTGTCACCGATTAAACTTCACCCCAAGTTCACTGGGATAAGCATGCACAGCCTCGATTCTTTTTTTGAGTCCATCAAACTGCCCGTCATGTCAGAGGTGGCACACGCCCTGATACAAACGCTCAATAATGAAAACGCCTCGGTCATCGAGGTGCGCAACATCATTGCGCAAGACCCGGCCCTGAGCGCGCAGCTTTTGCGTCTGGCCAACAGTGCCTATTTTGGGCTGCCGCGCGGCGTGGGCACGCTTGACGAGGCGATTGCGATGGTCGGCATGGCGCAGGTCCGCAGCTTGTCGCTGTGCTCCTGCATCAACAAGGCGTTTCCCACCCTGCCCGGCCTGAACCGCACCGATTTTTGGAAAAACAGCATGGCCTGCGCCGGCTACGCCCAGTGGCTGGCCCGCTACCTCGGCATGGACGTCCAACAAGCCTGGCTGACCGGCATGATGCTGCGCCTGGGTGAGTTGCTGATCGGCCAGGCCGACCCCGCCATGCTGCTGGAAATTGAACAACTACCGCAACAACCCGGTTGCCGCTGGGCGCGGGAAACGCGGCTGACCGGTTTTAGCGAGGGCCAGATCACCGCTGAGTTGGCCCGCCGCTGGAACTTTCCGATGCAAATGGTGCAGGCGCTGCAGCGCTCGTCCGAGCCGCTGTCCGAACAGGCGTTTTCACGCTTGGGCTCGGTCGTGCATCTGGCCGGCTTGCTGGCCGACACGCCTTACACCGGCCCGGAGATGATCGACACGCTGCCACTGGAGGTGCTGGATTCCTTTCAAGTGGACGTGGAATGGATGCGCGACGAGTTTCCGGCGGCCGATTCATTTTTAGACCTGGCCGTGGCATGAAACTCGCCGCCATTGCCTCGTTTTTCGCCACACTGAAAGCGGCCAACCCCAATCCAAAAACCGAGCTTGAATACCGCTCGAATTTTGAGTTGCTGACGGCCGTGCTGCTGTCGGCCCAGGCCACCGATGTCGGCGTCAACAAAGCCACGCGCCAACTCTTTGCCGTGGCCAACACGCCGCAAAAAATGCTGGATTTAGGTCTTGAAGGGCTGGAGAGTTACATCAAGACCATTGGTCTGTACCACTCCAAAGCCAAGCACCTGCTGCAAACCTGCCAGATGCTGGTGGACCTGCACGATGGCGAGGTGCCGCGCACGCGTGAAGCGCTGGAGGCCCTGCCCGGCGTCGGCCGAAAAACCGCCAACGTGGTGCTGAACGTGGCGTTTGGCGAACCCACCATGGCGGTGGACACGCATCTGTTCCGGCTCGGCAACCGCACCGGGCTGGCCCCCGGCAAAACGCCGTTGGAAGTAGAGATGAAACTGCTCAAGCGCATTCCACCCGAGTACCTGGTGGACGCACACCATTGGTTGATTCTGCATGGCCGCTACATCTGCAAGGCGCGCAACCCGCTGTGCTGGCAATGCGGCGTGAGCGAGTTTTGCGATTTCAAGGCGAAAACCCAGGCGCCCGCATGAGCCACTCCGATTAGCCAGCCGCAGCCATTTGTTGCAGCGCAATAAAATAGCCAATCTATGCCTTACTTGAAACCCGCGCCATGAACGACATCGACCCCCGAACGGTCATTTTGCTCAGTGGCATCATGTGCGGCTTGATGTCACTGGTGCTGTACTCGCTCAAACGCAATTACCCCAGCTCCATCAAAGGACTTGGGGAATGGTCTGCCGGCCTGCTGGTGGGTTTTATTGGCACGGCGCTGGCCAGTACCAACGGTCAATTGCCAGTTTTTTTCACCGTCTTTTTAGCCCGGGTGATGCTCGCATCGGCGCTTTATTTGATTTATGTCGGCACCCAGCGCTTCTTTGGGGTCACGCCCAAGCTACGCAACTGGTTGTTGGTCATTGTGGCCATGATGCTGGCCCAGTTGTGGTTCACGTTGGTTGAACCCAGTTTTCGCATCCGCCTGGGTTTGTCCAATGCCCTTGCCACCGCCCTGTTTACCGCCCACGCGCATTTGGTGTTCAAGCAAGGCGTTCGTACCTTTGCCAGAGCCCTCACCCTAACCGTGTTGGTACTCATGGCGCTCATTCAGGTCATGCGCTTGGCAACCCCGTTCATCTGGCCTCTGGGTCAGGACATTTTCGACAAGTCGCCGATTCAATTGATCTATGTCAGCAGCTTTGTTTTTTGCATTCTTCTGTTCTCCATCAGCACGGTGTTGCTGGCCTCCGAGCGCCTGCACGCTGAGCTGGAACACCTGGCCACGCACGACTCACTCACCAATGCCGTCACGCGCCGGTACATAAACGAGGCGTGCGAAAAAGAGCTGGAGCGCTGCCGCCGCTACGGTCGCAGCATGGCCGTGATGCTCATGGACATGGACTATTTCAAACAGATCAACGACACCTACGGCCACCAGGCGGGCGATCAGGTGCTGGTTAACTTCGTCACCCAGGTCAACGACTTGTTGCGCCGCCCCGATCAACTGGGGCGTTTTGGCGGTGAAGAATTCGTGGTGATGCTGCCCGACACCGCGCTGGAAGAAGCCCTGTCAGTCGCCGAACGCATTCGCGAAACCTGCGCCCAGCCCACGCAAGGACCGCACTGCACCGTGAGCATCGGCGTCACCACCTACCAGCAGGCCAGCGACACCGTGGATGCGCTGCTGGCACGCGCCGATATCGCCCTGTACCAGGCCAAGGCCAAAGGCCGCAACCGGATCGAGACCGCCTGATTCCATTCCCAGATCAATACGAGAGGTGCTTGCTTCGCCTTCGCCGTTAAAGCACTGTCTGCGGCTTCGCACCTGATCAACCGCCCAGCGTGCACCAAACGCCAAATGCAGGCGCGCTGACCGGCCACTGCGCCGCTTGCGTCACTTGCCGCACGCCTTGCGCCAGCAGCGTTGCGGCCCGAATCACCCCGGCGTGGGTGATCCACACCGTCTCAAGTCCGCCGAGCTGCGCCTCATCCCAGGCAGCGGCCACCCGCAACATGAAGGCCTGCACGCTCTCTTTGCCACCGAAAGCGTGGGCGCCAAAATCGGCCGTCCAGCGTTCATAGTCGGCTTGGGGAATGGCATCCCAGCGCTGGCCTTCCCAGCAACCAAAGTCCATCTCGGCCAGTCTGACATCGGTTTTACACACCAGATCGGGGCGCAGCGCACGCAAGCAGCGGGTGAGCTGCACACAGCGTTGCAACGGCGATGTCACCAGCTGAAGACCTGCCGGCAAGCACTGCGCCAGCGCCTCGGCCGCCTGCAACGTGGCCTGCGCGTTGGCCGCCACATCGGCAGCGCCATAGCAGACACCGGGGGCGATCAGCGGTTGCGCGTGGCGCGCCAACCAGAGCTTGGTCCTTGTGGTCGTCATGGTGAGCCTGGTGCGTCAACGCACTTACAAACTCAGCGCCAGGCCGAGGTAAAACGCCATCTCACAGACCTGCTGCGTGGTGCCCAGACAGTCACCGGTAAAGCCTTGTAAACGCTTCCAAAACCAGCGCCACAGCACCCCAAAGGCCAGTGCTGACGCGCCCAAGGCCCAGATCAAGGAGGTCACCAAGGGCGCCAAATCCTCGTCAATCGTGATGAGGTTCGCGGCAGACAGGGCCACGATGGCCAGCACCAACCCCATCAAACACCACACAAAGGCCACCCACAGACTGGCGCCGCTGATCTGGTCGGCCAGCGGTTTGGACTTGGAGCCCGCCGCGTCGCCGACATGCGGCATGAAGCGAATCAAGAGCAGCGGCCAGGTGCGCGACACCACATGCGCCCAAAACAGCGCCAGGCACAGCAGCAAACTGCTGGCCGAGCCGAGCAAGGCCAACAGCGACACCTTGGTTAGCAGCGCCAACACCACGGCAATCGCACCAAAAGCGCCCACGCGCGAGTCTTTCATGATGATCAGCGCCCGGTCGCGGTCCAGGCTGCCGCCCAAGCCGTCGGCCACATCGGCCAGACCGTCTTCGTGAAACGCCCCGGTGATCAACACCCCAAAAGCCGTGCCCAGCGCGGCCACCACCAACGGGCTGTAACCCCCGTCAGGCAAACCGAGCAGCAACAGGGCCGAAAAAGCGCTGACCAAACCACCCACCACCCAACCCACCCCCGGAAAATGCGCCGCACTGGCGCGCAGCATGGCCGGGCTGTACCCGACCCAATCGGCCAGGCGACCGGTGACCGGAATGCGGGTGAAGAACTGGATGGCCAGCAGGTAGTGGCGGATGAACTGGGGCAAAAAATAGGGCATGGCGTTAACGTCAAATTCGGGAGCGAAAGACCCGGCTGTCTGGGCTGCAAGGACACGCAGCGAGTATGCCCTGACAAGCTTTGTGCCCAATGACAAGCTGCAGCACGAGCAGACCAGTTATTTTTTATACTGTTCAGTAACTATTTGGAGAATGCAATGTCTGAAGACACCCGTTGCTGTGGCACTGGCACCTGCCTGATCAATGCCGAGGGCCTTTGCTGGTGCGGTCAACGCTGGGATGGCGACACGCTGTGCAACTCTGCGGGTGATGCAACCGAGCCATCATTGGCGCCCGAGGCAGACGGCGAACAGGGGCAAGAAGCATGAAAACACCGCTGAGAGCATTTATGTTGACGGTGCTGTCTTTAACGGCAGGAGGACAAGCCATGGCGACTGAAGAACCCAAATTTGAGGTGATTTCACAAGCGGGGCCCATTGAGCTGCGCCGTTACCCGGCGATCATCGTGGCCGAAACCTGGGTTGAGGGCGACATGGATACGGCCTCCAACCAGGGCTTTCGGCAAATTGCCGATTACATTTTCGGCAACAACCAGGCGGCTGGCGCGGCCACCGACAAAGCGTCAGCAAAAATCGCCATGATGGCACCGGTGACGATCGAGCCAGTCAAGCCCTCCGAAAAAATCGCCATGACGGCACCAGTCACGATCGAACCGCTGGCCGGCAGCACCCACACGCTGATGGACGCCAAACGCTGGCGAATTCACTTCGTCATGCCCAGCCAGTACACACTGGCCACGCTGCCCAAGCCCAACAACCCGGCAGTGACCCTGCGCGAAGTGCCCGGCAAAACCTGGGCGGTGCTGACCTACTCCGGCTTCAACACGGTGTCACGCGTACAGGCGCACACCGATGAACTGCTGGCATGGGCCGCGGGTCAAAAAATGCAGGCGGTGGGCAGCCCGCAACTGGCGCGCTACAACCCGCCGTGGACGCTGCCGATGTGGCGGCGCAACGAAATCATGCTGGAAATCACGCCACCGTAACGGCAGCCTCCGATTTTTCCGACACCCCGGCCGACTCGAAACTGGCCATGTCGCGCAGGATGGTGCAGGCCGAGGGCAGCAGCGGCCAGGCCAGCGCCGCGCCCGAGCCTTCGCCCAGACGCAAGCCCAGGTCCAGCAGCGCCTGCACGCCCAAATGCTGCAGCATGAATTCGTGACCACGCTCGCCGGAGCGGTGCGCAAACACACAAGCCTGCAACACC
>CAJAFJ010000202.1 GCA_903938955.1 uncultured beta proteobacterium
CAACCCGACTTTCCGCAAGCCTGGCTGATTCTCGGTGCGCTCGAATTGCAGGACGGCAAATCAATTGCCGCCGAAAAGTCGTTGAAACACTACCTCGAACTGGTGCTGGCCAAACAAGACGATAGCGCGCGCCCCGAAGCGGGACCGGGTCTGGTTCAGGCTTACCTGTCGCTGGCGCAAATTGCCGAACAACGCAATGATTTCGCCCAGGCGGATGACTGGCTTCAACGCATTGACGGCGTAGACGACCGACTCAACGCGCAACTCAGGCGCGCCAGCCTGCTGGCCCGGCAAGGTAAGCTTGATGAGGCCCTGAAACTGATTCGCAGCCAACCCGCCCGGTCACCCGCCGAGGTGCGCCTAAAAGTCAGCGCAGAGGTACTGCTGCTGCGTGACAGCAAACAATATCAAGTGGCTTACGACCTCCTCGCCCAAGCCACAGCCCGCGACCCGGAAGATGCTGACCTGATGTACGACATGGCCATGATGGCCGAAAAACTGAACAAGCTTGATGAAATGGAACGCCTGCTGCGCCAAGTGATGGCGGCCAAGCCCGACTATCAACACGCTTACAACGCGCTGGGCTATTCCTTGACAGAACGCAAAATTCGCCTCGATGAAGCCAGACAACTGGTGTTAAAAGCCCTGGAACTGGCACCCGGTGATCCGTTCATTCTGGACAGCCTGGGCTGGGTCGAATTCCACAGCGGCAACTTCCCGGAGGCGCTGCGTATTCTCGAAGGCGCCTTCAAAGACAAGCCGGATGTTGAAATTGCAGCCCATCTGGGCGAGGTCCTGTGGACCATGGGGCAACGCGAGAAAGCCATCAGCATCTGGCAGCAGGGCCTAAAAACCAATCCTGCCAACGAGACCTTGCTGCAAACACTGAAACGCCTACAAGTCGCCTTGTGATGCCGAGAGTCAGAGTTGTTGTCGCGTTAGCGTTCATAGCGGCCGTTTTATTGGCCGGGTGTGCTGCACCGCCCCAGGTGACCGGCTCCTCGGATGCCCCCATGTGGCGCGGCCGACTGGCCGTTCGGGTTGAAGCTGACTTCTCGCCATCACAGCCGCAGTCGTTTTCTGCGGCGTTTGAGCTGACGGGCACGCCCCTGGCGGGTGAACTGACTTTGTACACCCCACTGGGCACCACCGTTGCGGCGCTCAGCTGGTCAACCCAAACAGCGGTTATGCGTAGCAACGGCAACACTCGTACTTTTGAATCGCTCGATGCCTTGATCAAACAAGCACTGGGCACCGACATCCCTGTGACGGCCCTCTTTGCCTGGCTGGCGGGCGACAATGTGCAGGTTGCGGGCTGGCGTGCCGACCTGACACAACACGCCGATGGCCGCATTACCGCGCGGCGAACCGAGCCCACCCCCGTGGCAGAGCTGCGGCTGGTGCTTGAAAAATAAACCCATGAAATCGCTCTACGATATTTCCGCCCCCGCCAAACTCAACCTGTTTTTACACATTACAGGCCGCCGAAGTGATGGCTACCACCTGTTGCAATCGGTCTTTATGCTGATCGACTGGTGCGACCCACTGCATTTCGACCTCCGGAAAGATGGACTCATCAATCGTGAAGACCTCGGCCCGGCCTTGCCTGCAGAAGACCTGATCATCCGGGCTGCGCGTGCCCTGCAAGCAGCCAGCCACTGCCCGCTTGGCGCGCACATTGGCATTGTCAAACGCATCCCGGCGCAAGCTGGCATGGGGGGCGGGTCGTCTGATGCCGCATCGACCTTGCTCGCCTTGAACCGATTGTGGAAACTTAACTTCTCACTGGAAAAGCTCACACAAATCGGACTCCAGCTGGGGGCCGATGTGCCCTTTTTTCTGGGCGGACACAACGCGTGGGTTGAGGGCATTGGTGAACAAATGACCCCGGTCAGCCTGCCGCCCGGCCAGTTCCTGGTGGTCAAACCCGATGAAGGATTAGA
>CAJAFJ010000203.1 GCA_903938955.1 uncultured beta proteobacterium
CAAAAAAGCAGTCAGCCAAAAGAAGAGAGGGATTTTATTTTCTTGGCGGTGCCGAAAGCGATTACGCGACCAAGAGGAGAATCCAAGGTTTTACGGACATTGTTTCTGAAAAATTCGGAACAATACCCGCTGATCATATTCGTACATTTGGATATGAAGTCGAAGATGCAGAAGCTGATATTAGGTCGCTGTATCAAGAGCTTAGGGGACTTCCTCGGGGGTTGTTTATGGCCTCATCCGTCACTTTAGAAGGAGTCGTCAGATTTTTACGTGGACTTCCACTGGAGGAACTGAAGCAATGTTCAATAGGTAGTTATGACTGGGATCCATTTGCAAGCTATTTGCGATTTCCCGTACATATGGTGCGGCAAGATGTAGATGCACTTCTATCAGAAGCATTTCAAATTTTAGACAATGCTGATTCGTCGTCCAAGCGTCTGCTTGAAGTTAAACCTCACCTAATAGTCAGCGACTGCTAAGAGTTGTAGGACAAGTGTCAAATTGGACTTCCAGTAACCTGGCGTTCGTAGCCGTCGGCTTCCAATGCGGACCGGTTCCAAACATTTTTGCCGCCAATGTCGGCAATATGGTTCAGTCGAGGTGAATAGAAGGGCTGCTTCATGGAATTCCCGCCGCCAAACCGACGAGCATCATTTCATAATTTCACCGACCGGTATCGGGCTGGCATTCCACAAGCGTGGATGTCGGCTGAGGGCACGATTCCGAAGCTCACGAAGTGGTTCTATCTGGGATCGCAATGGACCGCTCTAAAGCCGACTGTCATGAGCACCCGCAATCGCGGCACTGCGGGTGCTCACCCTGTACGACTCCGGTGTGTGTCGGGTCACACCCTTCACCTTGCCCGTGTTTATTCTGTAACGGCCCGACTGGACGTCTGTGCTGCCACAGCCGCTGGGTAGTTTTGTGCGGCCGAGCGCTGCAGCCACTGCGCACTCTGTTCCAGATCGACATTGCGGCCCCGGCCGGTGCGCAGCATCACGGCCAGCGCGTATTGCGCCTCGGCGTTGCCGGCCTGTGCGGCCAGTTCAAAGCGCCGGGCGGCCTCCTGCAAATCGCGGGGCACGCCGCGTCCGGCTTCATAGGCCCAGGCCAGACGGGTCTGCGCCGTGGCATGACCGGCATCAGCCAGAGTGCGGTAGAGCGAGACGGCCTGTTCATGTTGGCCGCTGGCGCCCAACAACTCGGCCTGTTGCAGGGGTGTGCGTGCGGTGGCAGCTTGGCCCAATTGGGCCAGCATCTCCTGCGCATCCCGGTCGCCGTGGGTAGCGGCCTGGGTCAGAAACAGGCGCGCCCGGTCCACGTCACGTGGCAATTGGGTGCCGGCAAAATACAAAAGGCCCAGACGGTACTGGGCCTTGAAATTACCGGCGTTCGCTGCGCTGCTATAGAGCGCCTCCGCCTTGCTCATGCTTCTGGGCTCGCCAAGACCATCTTCGGCCAGGACACCCAGGTTGAACAGGGCGTCGCCATTGCCCACTTCTGCCAGGGTTTGCCAGACTTCGCGCGCAAAGTCGTAATGCGCCATCTTGAATTCGGCATAGGCCTTGTAGTTGCCCATGGCCGGGTTGCGCAGCCAGTCACTGCGGTCACTGTCCTGAGCCCAGGCGCCTGCGCTTGCAACGCCCAACAGGCAGAGGCCGAGCAGACACCGGTGCCAGGCAGCGCCGCTCAGCAAGGCTGTCATTTCTTGATCGTCATCACCCAGGTTGCCAGGGACTTGATGTCGTCCTGGCTCAAGGAGGGGTGCGCAGGCATCGGGATACGGCCCCACTTGCCTTTTGCGCCATATTGAATCGATTGGGCCAGCGATGACACGGCATCGGCATCGGCCTTGTATTTTTCAGCCACGCTGGAATAGGCGGGGCCGACGACTTTTTCCGTCAGTGCGTGGCAGCTCAGGCAGCCGCTGGCCTGGGCCAGTTCCTTGGCCGTGGCCTGTTCAGCAGCCGACATTTCTGC
>CAJAFJ010000204.1 GCA_903938955.1 uncultured beta proteobacterium
CCCGGCGGGTGAACTCAAGCACGGCCCGCTGGCGCTGGTGACCAGCGCCATGCCGGTGGTGACCGTGGCGCCGAATGACGCGCTGCTGGAAAAACTCAAAAGCAATATGCACGAGGTGCGCGCCCGCGGCGGCGTGCTGTATGTGCTGGCCGATGCTGACACGCGCATTGAGTCGGGCGAAGGCCTGCACGTCATCCGCATGCCCGAGCATTACGGCGAGTTGTCACCCTTGTTGCATGTGGTGCCGCTGCAGTTGCTGGCGTATCACACGGCGTGTGCCCGGGGCACGGACGTGGACAAGCCGCGCAATCTGGCCAAAAGCGTGACGGTGGAATAAGGCGGGCTGTGACTATGGAACTGTTGATCCCGCTGATGCTGATCGCCGTGGGTGTGTACAAGATCAACGCCAGAGAGCAGGCTCGGCGCATTGCCTTGCTGGGCAGTTATCTGGCCAAGCACCAGATCGAAAAACTGCTGGAAAGCCTGACCCAGGGCTACCTGCGCGCACTGGGCGAGTCAAATCCCGAGCGCCAAGCGCAGGTCTGGGGCTATCTGGCAACGGCTGAAACCGAGTTGTGCGACCAGTTCACTCTGTTTGCTGACGAATTTGCCCGGCTGGAGGCGGCGGACGCCTGTGCGAGCAAGCTCCCGATCGCCATTCCCTATGCCGACAAGTTGTTTCCTGCGGCTACTTTTGATATGCGCAAGGCCCTGAAAATTCATGCGCAAGGCATCAAAAATGCGGCCATCGGCAGCCCGAACCAGAGTCAAAAAGACAAAGCCTTCACGATGTCGGCCGAGTTGTTTTTGATGCAGCACACCTGTCACTGGTTCTGCCGCTCAAAAATCGTGGCCTCTGCCAGAATGCTGACCCGCCACCAGACGCCGTATGCGCAGTTGGTGGCCTCGGTGGCACCTGACACGCGCCGTGCTTATGAGGCCTTGATGGCGTCTTGACGCGCCATCGGGCGCGTTATTTGGCGCGTGAGCCAGAGCGGCGCATCTCGCGCAGCATAAAAAGGTAAAGGCCCTCGACCTTGTCACGCGCCCAGGGCGTTTTGCGCAAAAATTTCAAACTGGAGGCCACGCTTGGGTCGCTGATAAAACAGCGCACAGGAATGCGCTCGCCCAGGCCTTCCCAGCCGTAATGGGCCGCCAGCGCGGTGACGATGGCTTCAAGCGTCATGCCGTGCAGCGGGTTGTGGGCTTGGGCCGGGGGTGGTGCAGCGGGTGGCGTGGTCGGGTCTTGCATGGCTGGGTTCTGGTGGGGGGGTTAGCGGGGCGTTTGCATGCGCAGTCGGCGCGCAGACTCTTCGGCCCGCGCATCGTCAATCTCGCGCATCACATGCCCCACATTGACGGGGGCCGTCTGGCGCTCAAAGCGGCCGGTCAGTGCGGTCTCGGGGGTGAGGGCGCCGCGTTGGTAGAGCTCCCAAATCTCGGGGCCAAAGTGGGTCGGCAGCAACGCCGGGGCAAACTGGCCGAAAAAGTCGCGCAAATTGGCCACGTCGCGCAGCAGCATGCGGTTGGCGTGGTTGTTGCCCGCCGCATCCACCGCCTGCGGCAAGTCGATGATGACGGGGCCGTCCGCCGCCAGCAAAATATTGAATTCTGACAAATCCCCGTGCACCACGCCCGCGCACAACATGCGCACGACTTCGGTGATCAGGGTGGCGTGGTGGGCCAGTGCCTGCTCTGCCGTCAACGCCACATCGTTGAGGCGCGGCGCGGCATCGCCTTGCTCGTCGGTCACCAGTTCCATTAGCAGCACGCCCTCAAAAAAATTGAGCGGTTTGGGCACGCGCACGCCGGCATCGGCCAGGCGGTAGAGCGCATCCACCTCGGCGCTTTGCCAGGCGGCCTCTTGCGCCTCGCGGCCAAAGCGGGTGCCTTTGGCCATGGCGCGGGCCTGGCGGGTGTTTTTGACCTTGCGGTTCTCGGTGTAATCCACCGCCTGACGAAAGCTGCGGTGGGTCGCTTCTTTGTAGATCTTGGCGCAAAAGGTCTCGTCGCCTCTACGCACCACGAACACCATGGCCTCCTTGCCACTCATCAATTGACGCACCACGGTGTCGATCAGGCCTTCTTCGATTAACGTTTGCAGTCGCATGGGTGGTTTCATGGGGGCTATTTTGCCTCGGGTTTGCGTTCGACCTTTCTTCCGCCGGGGTTGAAATAAATGCATCTATTTTAAAAATAGCCCTAAATAACCCCCTATTTCTGCCGTTATGAACGTTACGTACACGGAGAAGAGCCACAGATAACCTCTGCCAACTTAAATACTATGCAACTGCCACCACTTGATCGAACCTCGAATCCACGACTTCATGCCGTGGAGGCGGCGTCTATGTTGGCAGCCACCGTCATGCCCGTGGCGCCGATTAATCCGCCGATCTCGCCCACCCCAGCCGCAGAGCCCTCGCCCAGCGTGATCAATATGGTGGGTAAAGCGCATAAATCCAATGTGGGTGAAGGCGTGTACACCAGCTTGTCTGATCCTGCCAAGCCCGGCTCGGAGGCGGCCACCATTCCCAAAGACTGGACGATTCGCCGGCCTGCCCCTGAAAAAGTGGAAGAACCGCCGCCTGTGCCCATGTCCAAGGTGTTGATGGACCAGGTCAAGTCCTTGTGGCAGGCCAGTGCCAGTGCCGTTCAGGTGCAGCAGGTTAAAAACCAGCTGGACATGTCGCAGCCTGTTCCCAACGCCACGCCCGGGGTTCTGTCCACCGAAGTGTTCACATACTCGCCCACCAAAATCAACAAGACCGAGAAAACTTGAGGCGCGTCATCCCCTAACATCGGGGGATGCACACTACCGCACTTGTTCTTTTTTCTGGTGGCCAGGATTCCACCACGTGTCTGGCGCAGGCCCTGTCCAAGTACCAACGCGTCGAAACCATCGCCTTTGACTACCGCCAGCGGCATGCCGTTGAGCTGGAGGCCCGACTGACCGTTCTGTCTCAAATCCGCCAGCAATTTCCCCAATGGGCGCACAAACTCGGTGAAGACCATTTGCTCGACTTGGCGGTGCTGGGTAAGGTGAGCGAGACCTCACTCAGGCGTGACACCGCCTTCAAGATGGAGCAAAACGGCCTGCCCAACACTTTTGTGCCGGGGCGCAACCTGCTGTTTTTGACCCTGGCGGCCGCCGTGGCCTACCGGCGCGACCTGCAGGTGATCGTCACCGGCGTTTGTGAAACCGACTTTTCCGGCTACCCGGACTGCCGCGACGACACCATGAAAGCCATGCAACTGGCCTTGTCGCTGGGCATGGACAAGCGCTTTTTGATCGATACCCCGCTGATGTGGATCGACAAGGCTGCCACCTGGGCGCTGTCGCATGAATTGGGCGAAAAATCCGGCGAGCCCGGCGGCGGGCAGGCCCTGGTGGATTTGATCATCGAGCACACCCACACCTGTTATTTGGGTGACCGCGAACATCGCCATGCCTGGGGCTACGGCTGCGCGGCTTGCCCGGCCTGTGAATTGCGGGCACGCGGCTATGAGCGCTTTGTGGCCAGCTTGTAGGGCGGCGTGACGCCTGTCATGGCGTCGTTCAAATGTTGGATACGCCGCTCGCCACATGCCCTGAGGGCACATGTTTGGACGCTGAGTCGACGTGACCGGTCTGGTCGTCAAAGAAAAAATCAGGCTCAAACTCACGCAAAAACTCGCCCTTGGGCAGGCCGCCGAGAAACATCGCTTCATCCACCTCGATGTTCCAGTTCATCAGCGTGCGAATGGCGCGCTCATGCGCCGGGGCGCTGCGGGCGGTGACCAGCGCGGTGCGAATCCGCATGGCCGGTGTGCCACTTTGTTGCAGGCGCTGCAACGCCGTCAGCAGCGGTTTGAACGGCCCGGCCAGCAGCGGTTGCTGCGCTTTGTCGGTCTCGTGTTTTTGAAATGCGCTCAAGCCCTCGGCCTGGTACACGCGCTCGGCTTCGTCGCTGAACAGCACGGCGTCGCCGTCAAAAGCAATGCGCACCTCATGTGGGTAAGCGTCCCCGGCATGAACCGATTGCGGGTACACCTGCGCGGCGGGCACACCAGCCTCTAGCGCCGCACGCACATCGCTCAAATGGGTGGATAAAAACAGGTTGGCGTGCAGCGGTTTCAGGTAACGCCACGGCGACTGCCCGCGGGTGAAACTGCCGCGCTGAATCGGCAGGCCGTAATGCTGCGCCGAACGGAACACCCGCATGCCCGACACCGGGTCGTTGCGGGAGAGGATCACCACTTCCACCGGCTGCGACGCGCCGGGGTCGAGGGGGTCGGCGTCCGGGGCGTTAAAGGCCAGCAGTTTTTTCACCAGCGAAAACGCCACACCCGGCTTGGCCGGAATGTCGAGTCGCGCCAATTGCAGCGCCATGTAGTCACGGTCGTCACCTTGCTCAAAGACCTCGTTCTCTTCCTCAAAATCAAACAAGGCGCGGCTTGAGATGGCCACCACCAATTTTCCGTCCAGCGACATGACCATGGCGTGCTCCCAATTCTTTAGGTTTGTAAAAACATCTTGTAAACCGGGTTGGCGGTTTCTTCTACGTAGGGAAATCCCAGCGTTTCCAGGAAGTCAGCAAAGGCCTGGTTATCGGCCTCCGGCACCTGCAATCCGACCAAAATGCGGCCATAGTCCGCACCCTGGTTGCGGTAATGAAACAGGCTGATGTTCCAG
>CAJAFJ010000205.1 GCA_903938955.1 uncultured beta proteobacterium
CGATCTCGTACCTTGGAATACTTTCGTATTCCCCGTAACGTACTGACCATTTGCTTGGGCAAAAGTACCTATGCTCGCTGCGGCATTATTGTTAACGTCACCCCGTTTGAGCCCGAGTGGGAAGGCTACGTGACGCTGGAATTCAGCAACACCACGCCGCTGCCCGCCAAAATTTACGCGGGCGAAGGCTGTGCGCAAGTGCTGTTCTTTGAGAGCGATGAAGTTTGCGAAACCAGCTACAAAGACCGCGGCGGCAAGTACCAGGGCCAGGTCGGTGTGACTTTACCCAAAGCGTAAGCATTTTCCATGCGGCGTATTAACGATAAAAAGGGAGTAGCGCCATGAAATGGGAAGGCAATCGTGAATCAGACAACGTCGAAGACCGCCGCGATGGCGGGGGCTCTTCGGGCGGTGGTGGTGGCTTTGGCGGACGTGGCCTCGGCATCGGGTCGATTGCCATTGCGCTGGTGGCCTCTTACTTTCTAGGCGTCAGCCCCATGACTGTGCTGAGTTTGCTTAGCGGTGGCAGTCCGGCGCCCCAAACACAGCAAGTCACCGCCCACAAACCACCTGCCAACGACCAGATGGCCAGGTTCGTCTCCACCGTGCTGGCCGACACCGAAGACGTCTGGAAAGACGTCTTCGCCCAAGGTGGCGCCACCTACCAGGAGCCCAAGCTGGTGCTGTTTCGTGGCACCACGCCCACCGCGTGTGGTCAGGGACAGGCGGCGATGGGGCCTTTTTACTGCCCGGGTGACCGCAAGGTCTACATCGACCTCGATTTTTACAAAACACTTAAGGATCGACTGGGTGCGCCAGGCGATTTTGCGCAGGCCTATGTGATCGCCCATGAGGTCGGCCACCATGTGCAAAACCTGCTGGGCATCAGCGGCAAGATGGACAAGATGCGCGCCCAAGCGAGCGAGACGCAGTACAACGCGTTAAGCGTGCGGCTGGAGTTGCAGGCCGACTGTTTTGCCGGGGTCTGGGCCAACCATGCACAGTCAGCACGGCAGTTGCTGGAGCAGGGCGATGTGGAAGAGGCCATGAACGCGGCGGCCAAAATTGGCGACGATGCCTTACAGCGCGCCGGTGGCGGTGCGGTGGTGCCAGACAGCTTCACCCACGGCACCAGTGCCCAGCGTCAACGGTGGTTTGACAACGGCCTGAAAAATGGCAGCGTCAAGCGTTGCGACACGTTTTCTGCCCGCCAATTGTGATATCGAAGATAATACGGGTTTGCCCCCAGTCCTTGGGTGCATCAGCTATCGGATCGATAGCATTTGACCTTGGCTATGAATGACCGATTTGAACTCTGATCAAACTCCTGATCTGACCCCTGACACCTTGCCCATGGCCTTTGCCCAGTTGCAACTGGCCGCCCCCCTGGCACGCGCCGTGGCCGAAATGGGCTACACGTCCATGACGCCAATCCAGGCGCAGGCGATTCCCGTGGTCCTGCAAGGACGCGACGTGATGGGCGCCGCCCAGACCGGCACCGGCAAGACCGCCGCGTTTGCCCTGCCGCTGCTGCAGCGCATGATGAAACACGAGAACTCATCGACCTCGCCTGCGCGCCACCCAGTGCGTGCCTTGGTGCTGCTGCCCACGCGCGAACTGGCCGACCAGGTCGCCCAGCAAGTCAAGCTGTATGCCAAACACACCAACC
>CAJAFJ010000206.1 GCA_903938955.1 uncultured beta proteobacterium
AAGCTGTTGGACGAGATCGTGCCCAGCATCCAGAAAACCTCCGAGCTGGTGCAGGAGATTGCCGCAGCCAGTGCCGAGCAAAGCGAGTCGGTGGTGCAAATTGGAGGCGCCATGGGACAACTCAGCAAAGCCACGCAGCAAAACGCCTCAGCCTCTGAGCAGTTGGCAGCGACCAGCGAAGAGTTGTCCGGCCAGGCCGAGCAGTTGCAGCAGTCGATCTCCTTCTTCAACACCGGCAGCGAAACCCCGGTTGTGCGCAACCGCCATGCCGCCTTGGGTCACACCGAGCGGCGTGGCAGCAATGCCAAAGCCGCACCACGCCTGAGTGCGCCCTTGCAAGCCCTGGCGGTGCGTGGCGGCACGGCCAGTTCATCCAATTTCAAGCCCTATTGAGCGGCAGCAAGCCCAACCATCAACGCAAGGCTCAGCCATGAAAAACAAGCAAACGCCAACCCAGCAGGAGCGGGTCATGCGGGAAGATGATTTCATCATCTCCAAAACCGATCTCAAGGGCCGCATCACCTACTGCAACCGCATCTTCATTGAGTTCTCGGGTTACACCGAGGAGGAGCTGTTGGGGGCGCAGCACAACATCGTGCGGCACCCCGACATGCCGCGCGGCGTGTTCAAGTTTTTATGGGACACCCTGGGGCAGCAAAAAGAGTGTTTTGCCTACGTCAAGAACATGTCGCTGGACGGCGGCTTCTACTGGGTGTTTGCCAACGTGACACCCAATCTGAACGCCGCAGGCCAGCCGGAGGGGTATTTCTCGGTGCGCCGCAAACCCAGCCGCGGGGCGGTGTCCACACTGTCGGATGTGTACCAGCTGATGCTGGCTGAAGAGCGTCGCGCCGGGCCGAAAGACGCCTGCGACGCCTCGCTCGCCTTGTTGACCAGCGTGCTGACGCAGAAAGGAGTTTCCTATGAAAAATTCATCCTCTCCCTCTGAATCATTCGGCTACGCAGCCGTCATGGCGCTCATCCTGCTGGGCGGCGCCGCCTTTCAAAGCTGGCGTGAAGGCTTCAGTGCCGTGCCCTTGCTGTGGCTCGTGCCGTCCCTCCTTTGCCTGATCTTGTGGACCCGCAGCCTGCAGCGGGATCGGCGCCATCTGCTGCAAATCCAGGCGGTGGCGCAAGAAGTAGCACAAGGCCAGTTTGCCAGCCGCATCACGCACATTCCTGCCAGCGGAAAATTTCATGACCTGTTCTGGGACTTGAATGACATGCTGGACCAGCTGGAAGCTTGTTTTCGCGAGCAAGCCACCGCCTTGCAATCGGCCAGCGTCGGGCAGTACTACCGGCTGGCGCAACCCGTCGGCTTGCGCGGCGGCTTTTCTGACTCGCTCAAGCGTGCCAACGTCTCGCTGCAAACCATTGAACAAAAAGCCCTGCAGGAAGAAAAAGCCGCCGCGGACATGATGGAAGCGCAGGCACGCGAGCAGCGCATTGCCAGCGAGAACCTGCGCATCCGCAATGCGCTGGACAAATGCAGCACCAACGTGATGATCGCTAACGCCAGCAACGACATCATCTACATGAACGAAACCGTGACTGCGATGATGCAGCGCAATGAGTCCGAGTTGCGCAAGGCCCTGCCGCTGTTCGATGCGCACAAGCTCATCGGTCAAAACATCGACATCTTCCACAAAAATCCGGCGCACCAGCGCGGCTTGCTTGAAGGCTTGCGCAGCACCTACCGGACGCAGATTCCGGTCGGCAGCCTGCACTTCAGTTTGAGCGCCAGTCCGATTCATGATGCCAGTGGTGCGCGCATGGGCACGGTGGTCGAATGGGCCGACCGCACGCAGGAAGTGGCAACCGAAAAAGAAGTGGCCGACCTGGTGCAGGAGGCCGTCAACGGCAACTTCAGCGGGCGTTTGAGCATCGACGACAAAACCGGTTTCTTTGCCAATCTGGGCCAGGGCATGAACCAGTTGCTCGACACCAGTGAACAAGGCTTGACCGATGTGGCCGACGTGCTGGCCGCCTTTGCCGAAGGCGACATGACCAAGCGCATTGAGCACAACTATGCCGGTCTGTTTGGCAAAGTCAAAGACAGCGCCAACAGCACCGCGACCAACCTCTCGCGCGTGATCGGCGAAGTGCGCGCCGCCGCCGACGCCCTCACCGGTGCCGCCAACCAGGTCAGCGCCACAGCGCAATCGCTGTCGCAAGCGGCCAGCGAGCAAGCTGCCAGCGTGGAAGAAACCACGGAGTCGAGTGATGTCATGTCGGCGTCGATCAGCCAGACCAGCGACAACGCCAAGGTGACCGACGGCATGGCCACC
>CAJAFJ010000207.1 GCA_903938955.1 uncultured beta proteobacterium
CGACGTCGGTCTCGGCGACAGCATTGCACTCAATGGTGCCTGCATGACCGTAACCTCGTTTGATCCATCGCAAGGTCAGTTCACAGTCGACATTTCTGCCGAGTCGCTGGACAAAACAGCGGGCTTGTCGCACACCGGCACCATCAATCTGGAAAAAGCCTTGCGCGCCAACGACCGGCTGGGCGGCCACATGGTGTCGGGGCATGTCGATGGCATCGGCCGCGTCACGCATTTTGCGCAGTTGAGCGAAAGCTGGGCGCTGCGCGTGCTGGCTCCCAGGGCACTGGCCAAGTACCTCGCCTATAAAGGTTCCATCACCGTCAATGGCGTGAGCCTGACGGTCAACCGCATTCAGGACCTGGCAGACGGCTGTGAGGTCAGCATCAACCTGATTCCCCATACTGTCGAGAATACGGCCTTGCACACGCTGCAACCGGGCACCAGCGTCAATCTTGAGATTGACCTCATCGCGCGCTATGTTGAGCGCATGCTCAGCCTGGACCCGCAACAAACCGCATCCACAGCACGCTAACCCGTCAGCGACCTCGCGCCCTGACTTCCCTTATTTCCTGAAAGACACTTGCATGACCGCCCCCCTCACCCCTGTGGCAATTTCTCCCGTTGAAGACATCGTGGCTGACATGCGCGCCGGGCGCATCGTGATTCTGGTTGACGAAGAAGACCGTGAAAACGAAGGCGACCTGGTGCTGGCCGCCGACCACGTCACCGCTGACGCCATCAACTTCATGGCCCGCTTTGGCCGTGGCCTGATTTGCCTCACCCTCACCCGTGAGCGCTGCGAACTTCTGCAATTGCCACCCATGACAGCGCGCAATGGCGACAAAAAAGGCACGGCCTTTACCGTGTCGATTGAAGCCGCTGAAGGCGTCACCACTGGCATTTCAGCTGCAGACCGGGCCCGCACGATTGAAGCCGCCGTGGCCAAAAATGCCAAAGCGGACGACCTGGTACAACCCGGTCACATATTCCCTTTGCAGGCGGTTGAAGGCGGCGTGCTGATGCGCGCGGGCCACACCGAAGCCGGTTGCGACCTGGCCGCCATGGCAGGCTGCTCGCCCGCCTCAGTCATTTGCGAAATCATGAAAGACGACGGCACCATGGCTCGTCTGCCCGATCTGCAATTGTTTGCCGCCGAGCATGGCCTCAAAATCGGCACCATTGCCGACCTGATCGAGCACCGCAGCCGGGTCGAATCGCTGGTTGAAAAAGTGGGCACCCGGACCATCAACACCGCCTTTGGCGAATTCACCGCGCACGCGTTCAAAGACAAAACTGCCCAAGGCGTTCATTTGGCACTGGTCAAAGGCCAGTGGGCACCGGACGAAGTCGTCCCGGCCCGCGTGCATGAACCGCTGTCCGTGTTTGACGCCCTGGAAGTCGGCCGCACCATGCACTCCTGGAGTCTCGACGCAGCCTTGGCACGCGTTGCCACCGAGGGCAAGGGCGTGGTGGTCTTTCTGAATTGCGGCGAAAGCCCCGAGCAATTACTGGCCCAATTTGACGGCACCGCCCGCTCCAGCCACGGCCCGGAACGGGGCCGCATGGATTTGCGCACCTATGGCATTGGCGCGCAAATTTTGCGCGAGTGCGGTGTTCACAAAATGAGCCTCCTGGGCAACCCGCGCCGCATGCCCAGCATGACCG
>CAJAFJ010000208.1 GCA_903938955.1 uncultured beta proteobacterium
GGTCGCGCACAAAGCGGGCAAAGCAGCGCGCGCCGTTGCCGCACTGTTCCACCTCGGCGCCGTCGGCGTTGTGGATCACGTATTCAAAGTCGATGCCGGGCGCGGGCGCGGGGCGCACCGTCAATATCTGGTCGGCGCCGACGCCGAAATGGCGG
Organism: uncultured beta proteobacterium; assembly: GCA_903938955.1. The sequence goes on from CAJAFJ010000208.1 coordinate 156, forward strand.
TCGGCCAAAAACCGGTACTGCGCGGTGGACAGGCCAAGCCGGTGTTGGGTCTCGTCGAGCACCACGAAGTCGTTACCGGCGCCCTGCATTTTGGTAAAAGGGATGTGCATGAACGAATTATCCCTGCTTGGCTGACCGCGCTTGGGCGGCGGTGTCTTCAAACTGTCACGCGGCACCGCTAAAGTTGCGCCATGTCGGTGCCAGGGCGAACATCCCTGGCAAATAAAGCATCAATGTTTGACGTGATGCCACCGGCGCCATATTCCCTTCATTCCGTGGCCAGATCGATGCGAGATTAGGCGCGAAGACGCAGACAGTGCGCTAGCACGGCAAGGCAAAGCAACGACATATCGGATTGATCTGGCCACGGAATACCGTGCAAAATCGGGGCATGGTTAGACCCACCCAACTCCTACACGCCTGGCGCGAGCCCGCCGCCACCCGCCCCGCCGCCACAGTCTTGCTGCTGCGCGACACCGACAACGGCCTCGAAGTCCTGATGACGCGCCGCTCCATGACCGCTAGCTTTGTGCCCGGCGCTTACGTGTTCCCCGGCGGCGGCGTTGATGCGCTGGATGCCGCCAGCCACGCGCAAGCCACGCGGCGCCCCGGCCAAAGCGATTTGCATCTGACGCAGGCCATCGCCGCCATCCGGGAGAGTTTTGAAGAACTGGGCGTGTTGCTGGCGCGCCGGGCTGACGGCGCACACGCCGACCAACACGACATTGACCAGCTCAAGCGCACAGACCCCTTCATCCAGCAATGCCAAACCCAGGGCCTGACACTGGTGGCCGACGAGGTGTTTGTGTTGGCACACTGGATCACCGACCGCAATTTACCGCGCCGCTTTGACGTGCCGTTTCTGGTCGCCCGCATGCCCGAAGGCCAAACGCCCGTGGCCGACGAGACCGAACAGTTCGAGCCGGTGTGGGTGCGCCCGGCCGATGCGCTGGCACGCCACACAGCGGGGCAATTTTTTATCATTTACCCGACCATTCGCACGCTGGAGCATCTGCTGGCCTACGCCGACGTGGCCGCCGTGCTGCGCGCCTGCGCGGCCACCGAGCAGCCGCTATGGACCAGCTGCCCCAGAGTCGGCCTGCTGGCCGGGCGCGAAACGCATTTCATGGAACACGAACACGCGTTTGGCGAGTTGGCGCTGGTCTGCCCCGACGGGCAGCCCCGGCATAGTCTGGACTGGCAATCCGAACAAGCGGTGGCCTTACTGAAAAACGTACTGCGCCTGACCGCGCCCAACCCCGGCGCCATGACCGGCCCCGGCACCAACAGTTATCTGGTGGGCGACCCGAGCACCGGCTACTGCGTGATCGACCCCGGCACGGCCGACCCCGATCACCTGGAAAAACTGTGGCGCGCCGCAGGCGGCGACATCCGCCTGATTGTCTGCACCCACTCCCACCCCGACCACTCGCCCGGCGCCCGCCCACTACAGGCGATGTGCGCCAAACGCACCTCTGCCGAGCGCCCGGAGTTTATCGATGGACCGGCGCTGCCGTTGGCAGACTCGGTCATGCCGCCGATTTTGGGCCTGCCATCCGCCCCCACCGCACGCACGGCCAGCGCCTTCACGCCGGACAGAGCGCTGATCAACCAAGAGCGTCTAACGCTGTCGCCCGACTCCGATCAAGCACACACCGCCCGTCACACGCTGCAAGTCATCTTCACCCCGGGCCATGCCGCCAACCACGTGTGTCTGGTGCTGCTGGAAGATGGCTTGCTGTTCAGCGGCGACCACATCCTGAATGGCAGCACCACCGTGATTGACCCGCCCGATGGCGACATGGCGGACTACCTGCATTCGCTCGACCTGCTGAGCGCCGCCACCACCGAACAGGCAATTGAGTTCATCCTGCCCGCGCACGGTTATGTCATGGGCGGATTTAAGAACGAAGCGGCGGACACGATTACCCGCCTGAAAGCGCATCGCCTGAAGCGCGAGGCCAAAATTCTGCAGGTCATGCAGGCCCACCCGCACGGCACGCTGGACGACTGGGTGAGCGCCGCCTATGACGACGTACCACCCCGCATGTGGCCAGTAGCCAAACGCTCACTGATGGCGCATGTGGCGCACATTGAGGCCGCGCAACCCTGATTTCCGCGTCAATCGCGTCGTTGCGGGCGGGTATCCTCGCGGGTCCCACTGAAAGTTTCTGGTTTAACATGCCACGGAATATTTCGCCAGGATCCTGACTCCCAATATGAATGGTTATTCAAAGCCCCCCGTGTCCACGCTAACCAGTCGCGAGTCACCATCCGGCGGACATTGGCCATCGCCCCCTTACGCCAGCTACCGAGACATCCCCGAAGAAGGCGCGTCTTGGATGTGTGACCTGAAAGGGGTGACCGGGCAAGCCAGCAGTTGTCAACTCAAGGCCATCAACAGCGATGAACGCCTCGCGCTGATCAGCCTGCCGCCGTCTCGAACCGTGGTGCCGGTGCATTTCTCCATGCTGCAAAGTATTACCTTGCGCGAACCCCTGGTCCCGATTCCCACGCCGTCTTGCGTCAATGAGAATGTGGCCCTTGACGCCCTGCTGAATCACCGGCCGCGCGTGCCCTACCACCTGGTGATGAGCAATGACACCCACCTGGAGGGGGCCACCATCGGCCACATTGAAAACGCGGCCGGGCTATTTTTATTCCCCCCGCTGGATGAGAGTGACCAGGTGCAACGGGTGTTTTTCCCCCGGGAGGCGTACCGCCATATTCACCTGGGCGAACAAATCGGCCAGATCCTGGTGCAGCAGCATGCCGTCACCGCCGAGCAAGTCGCGGTGGCAGCACAGGAGCAGGAGACGATTCGCAGTCGCAAGCTGGGCGACTACTTGGTTTACAAGGAAATCGTGTCAGCAGACCAGCTGATGCAGGCGCTGGAGCAACAATCCAAAATGCCCATGGTGCGGATGGGCGAAGCGCTCACCGCCTTGGGCCTGGTGACCGAAACGCAGCTCAGCGAGGCCCTGGAAAAGCAGAAAACAGACCGCAAAACCCCGCTGGGCGAACTGCTGGTGCAAAGCGGGATGCTCAGCCGGCAAGATCTGCAAACCGCGCTGGCGCGCAAGATGGGCTTTCCGGTCGTGGATGTCGGCAACTTCCCCATCGAAATTGAA
>CAJAFJ010000209.1 GCA_903938955.1 uncultured beta proteobacterium
GCCGCTCGACTACTCGCCTTGCTGTTTGCCATGGATAAAGAGCCCCAGCGTCTGCGCGTTGCGCTGGCGGCACCGACCGGCAAGGCCGCAGCTAGGTTGCGTCAGTCGATTGATGCGTCCCTGCAGGAGTTAAACAAACGCCTGGGGCAGGACATTGATCTGGAAACTTTTACCAAACGCATTGGCGCGGCCAGAACCCTGCACTCACTGTTGGGCGCCCGCCCCGACACCCGCATGTTTCGTTTCAATGCCAGCCACTTGCTGGATGTGGACATCCTGATCGTGGATGAGGCCTCGATGATTCATTTGGAAATGATGTCGGCCTTGCTGCAAGCCATGCCGCCTGGCGCCAAGCTGATCCTGCTGGGTGACAAGGACCAACTGGCCTCCGTGGAAGCCGGTGCCGTGCTGGGCGACCTCTGTCGCGACGCTGGACGCGGGCATTACGATCTGGAGACCGCGCGTTATGCCTTGGCGGTAGCCGGCCAAACACTGCCGTCGGAGTTTCTCGCAACCGATGCCCAAACCACCCCGTTGGCGCAGCAAACCGTCATGCTGCGCAAAAGCCGCCGCTTTGGCGGGCTGATCGGCCAACTGGCGCTGGCGGTCAATAGCGGGGACAGCGGATTGGCCCAGTCGCTGATCACGCACGATACGACGGAGGTATTGCAGGCGACCTACCACCCAACTGTGGAGACGGTCTTGAACCTTGCGGTCCACGGCCGCCCAGGTGCGACTGCCTGCTTTGCAGATTACTTGCGCCTAATCCGCGAACGTCCGACTCAAGCGCTGCAAGACAGCAGCAGTCACGACACCTGGATCAAAAGCGTGCTGGTGGCTTTTGATCGTTTTCGATTACTGTGCGCTGTCCATGACGGGGATTGGGGGACACGAAGTTTGAACCAGTCAGTCCAAAAGGCCTTGGCGGCCGCGGGCCTGTTAAAGCCACAAGGCGAATGGTTTGAAGGGCGGCCGGTCATGGTCACCCGCAACGACCCGGAACTCGGTGTCTTTAATGGCGATGTGGGCGTGGCACTGCCCGGCATGCGGGGCGCCACCGCCCTGCGTGTCTACTTCCTGGATGGCGACAGCTTGCGCTCAGTTGGAGTGAGCCGCTTGGCTTATGTGGAAACTGCTTTTGCCATGACGGTACACAAGTGCCAGGGCTCTGAGTTCTTGCATACCGCCTTGGTGCTGCCACTGGGTGGTGCCAAGGTATTGACGCGCGAGTTGGTTTACACCGGAATCACCCGTGCGCGGGAGCGATTCACGCTGATCGAGGGACAGGCGGGTTTACTGCAATCAGCGATCGCACGACCATCGCAGCGGGCCAGTGGACTGGGCTTGCAGTTGGAGAACCCCGCTAAATTTTGATACTCCACCGAGTGACGTTGGCTGCATCAGCCGTGACTTGGCGTCGGGCTGCAAATATTGCTTCTTAGGCGTCACGTGAATGAAAACAATAAAGAAGAGAGTGCAGATGGATTGGTTTGAACGCCTTACAGGATTTCGGGAAACAGCTTACGCCGACACCCGTCGAAGGCTCAAGGTTGAGGGTGGCCAACTGCACTCTCTGGTCAATGGCAAAAGTTATGGCATTGGCGAACTTGAACTGGTGTCCCTTGCAAGCTTGCGTGAACGGGTGAAATTGGCGGGAGGGCCACCTGGGCGTCTGAAAGTCACTCTAGTACGCGGCGATGTGCGCGCCATGCACAGCGCAACAGAAAACGCGGGCGCGCTGTTTCAGGTCGCTTCACAGTTCAACCTGCTGGAGATGACCTCGCCCTCAGTTACCCCAGAGCATGGCGTGACGCGTTATCAACACGATCCCACCCAGGGTCCCGCCTGCGCGATTGCCGCAGGTGCGGCAACGATCTATCGCAATTACTTTGCGCCAGTCGGCAATGAACGGGGGCAGACGAAAGAACATCAACTTGACGGATTAGCACAGCTCGGCCAGGCATTGGCTGAAGCCATGGGACAACCGATTGAAACCTTATGGAGCATGGAAAACGGCTACGCCATGTGCAGTCGCATCGGGCTGGATTCAATTTCCAGCCACCTGGACTCACTCAAGCAGGATGCGATTGACGCGCTGAGCGGACTGCTTTGCATCGGCGTGCACAGCGACGTGGAAGTAACCGATACCCGGGGTCGTAATCGGCAACTGGTTTCGCAGGCCTTCTGTTCGGCGCTACCAGTTGCCTACGGATGTTCTGTGCCCTCCTCGCACTGGACTGCGTTTGCCAAGCTGATTCTGCAGGCGTCGTATGAGGCCACGATGTGGGCCGCCGTTCTGAATGCACAGCGTGGCGCATCCAACGTCGTGCTGCTCACACGTCTTGGTGGAGGTGCCTTTGGCAATGACGATGAATGGATCCAAGCTGCCATGCTACGAGCACTCAAAAAGGTTGAAGGATTTGATCTTGAAGTAAAGCTGGTAAGTTATGGCGAACCATCACACGCGACTTTACAAATGGTGAAGGCATTTTCATGAGCAGTGGTCCCAATATTCTTCTCAAAGATGGCTGGTAGCCAAGTAACGACCGCTCAGTGAGCTGTGCCATCTGCGTGGAGATGTGTGTTTACAAGATGTATTCAGCATAAATACCATGAAAAATCATCCAAAGTTTTCTGCAGAAAACCTCATGGATTTGCATTTTGGACGTCGAAGTTTTCTGTAGAAAACCATGTTTTCAAGTCCAAAAATCATTGAGAAATCGCTAAGCCATTGATTTTAAACATTATGCATCCTGCATAATTTCGTTTCCGTAACTCCACTTCGTTTCCGTACCCCACCGCCCCCGTAGCCCATCGCCGCGCGGTTTTCCGTTTTCGTATGTTTTCGTTTTCGTATGTTTTCGTTTTCGTAATGGTTCGAGATCGTAATGGCTGTTTTCGTTTTCGAAGATGGTGTGTGTGTTGTACCGTACAACACCTGGTTTGTTCAGTGCTTCGCGAGCGTAAATCCAATGGTTTTTCGGCTTGTTGCGGGTTGATCTGATGCTAGTTGACTGAAAAAATATATGTTGTCGGAAGCAAAATATAGGTTGTCGGGAATTGATAGCCCCCCTCTTGTTCGTTTTGAGTAACCAAATATAGGGACTGTACGCAACGTCTTAACAGTTGTATGGATTATCCAAATGTTGACGTGGCAGCAAGCCTCGCAAATCAATTTTGCGTAAAAAATGGTGTCCCATTGGTAGTGGCAGGGGGATATAACCTGCATCTGTCTTTGATTGGTCTTTCTGTCGTTCCGGGTAAGACCGCTTGCTTTGACTGTAGTCTTACCTATCTCAGAAAAGCACTTGACCCAGAAAGACTACAACTCAAAAAACTTCCACGTCAAAACAGAAACATCGGCAACATAGCCCCACTTGCTGCAATAACAGCGTCTGTAGCAAGTATGGAAGCCATACGCTTGGCAATTCATGACGACCGACTACCGCCTGCAATGAGCGGCAGGCGCGGAGAGTTTAATTTTTTAAATGAGAGCTTCGATTGGATGGACATTCCCATGCAAACTGACTGCCCAACCTGTTCAGCGAACGAGTAGCCCAAAATTCTCTCGTCACGCAGTTCGCGATGATGTGAACGAAACATCGATTGCGCCGGCCTACAAAGGCAGAATAATCTCCATAAATGGAACTTGTTGAAACAATGGCTTGCATCTGTTGTTAAGACAGGTGCTTATGTAAAGTGGCCTTTGGATGAACTCAATCAAACGAAACCGAGTTAATTCGAACCTGGAGGCCGTAGGCTAATTCGGCCGGGCCGAGGTCGATTGATGGCATGGAGCGGGTCAGTAGTAATGCTTGGACGGGCGGCCACCGGCAGCAACTGCGGGAGCTGTCCAAGATGGTTAATGCAGAATGTCGGCAGGCGCGGGAACTGGTTGCATCCTGTTAAATCAGTATTGATAACAGACTAAAAAACAGTAATAAAAACTACCATCAGACTTCCCAGGCGCGCCACTCTACTCAATTATTAATCTTTGTTAACAGCGTCCACTGTTGCAGCTACGGCACCTACGCCAAGCGCAACTGCAGCACCAGTAGCAGTAATCGATCCGACGGCGCCCAGAACTGGCGAAGCAATAATCACGGCGGTAGCAGCAGCAGCTCCTTTAGTGACATCCCACAGAAAATCAATGGCTGAAAATGATGACATAAAAACTTCCTTTTTGTTGAGGTCATGCCACTGGCTGAGTGGCGGCACCATAGAGATGAAATGGGTCAGTCGAACAAACTCGCAATGCCGGCCACAAATCCACTTGCGATTGCAAGCGGAATTGCAATGGGTGCTGCGGCTGCAACACCAACAACTGCAAGCGTCCCTGCAGCGGCAGCACCTAATGCAGCACCAGCACCAGTAGCAACCGCAGTTCTACCAACGCTAGTCTCACTACTTCCTGTGATTTTTTTTGAGGCCTCATTTCCCGCCACGCCCAAACCAAATGCTTGCATAACCATGATTATTTCCCTTTTATTTAATATTACAGAAGAATCGAAAACAATTAATACTGTTCAAACGCATATTTAACCAAGTCCATACCTTGTTGGGCCAGGTTATATATTTGTGGCAGATGGCGACACCATCACTCAACACATATACCTGCATTAATTTTTCGATGAGTGAAGTTTAGGGATGGCGCATCAAGACGTATGTGAGCTGCTTCACACCATTAGCGACTTTGTCAATCTCAATGCACGCATGACAGACATGCGCACTAAATCTCACACTGAAAGAGAGTCTGGGAATCACATGCAGCTAATCCTGCAAAAATTCAGCCACTTAGACGACTTCGTTCATGCCGCTGTCGTTATCATTGTTTTATCGACAAACAACAGCCACATAACGGCGATGGAGGGGGATGAGTCATAGCGAAACTACTGGAGGCTTTCGGGTTACTGATTGCCTGCTTCTTGCCAGGAACCCCCTACTATCTGGACTTCCTAATGCGGTTGTGACTAGTGTTTTGGAGCATGGCAGACGTCGTCATGTGAACGCGAAAACAACAGTTATTGCGAATGGATCTGTTAGCCAGGAGTTGTTGTTCCTGCTTTCTGGGGTAGTAAGCGTCATCACGAACATCGGTGACGGCCACGAGTGGACAAAAGACATTATTGGAGCTGGCGAGGTGGTCGGTGGATTGACCATGAGCAATGGGAGACTGGAAACGGCTTCCGTCGTAGCAAAACAAGCTAGTTTTTTCTTGGCTTTGCCGCACATAGTATTTCAACAACTCGTCAGAGAGCACCCATCACTGGCTGACTCGGTGTTCGCGCTGTTAGAAGAAAAACTTCAGCAACGTGAGAAATTCATTACGGATGTCATGTTTTCCCATGCCGAACAACGCATTGCCAAAGGCTTACTCTCCGCCATGAGAGTTTTTTTTACTGTTCAATCAGATACACAACAGACCTCAACAATTGAACGTCGAAACCAGCTAAAGTTACCTGTTAACGTCAAGATTTCCCAGCAAGAGTTGGCGTCCATGACAGGGCTATCGCGTGAAAGTGTTAACAAACAGCTTCAGCTTTGGTTGAAGGAAGGTTTGATAAACCTGTCCTTAGGCAATGTTGAGGTTCTGATGCCAGAGAGGTTATCCATGATCGCGAAAAAGGCCTTGCAAATGGGGGTTCTAAGCCCAAACCGACGAAAATTTCAGAATCACATTAACCCTGCTGAAAATTCTGTATGAAGGCTCAAACATGGCCCAATCCGTACTGAACAAGTCGCTTTATAGCGATCAGCTTACTTGATTCGTTGGTTATCCTGGAGTCAGCAGTCTTGCCCACCTACAAGTGGATGTCTACTTCGGGCTGCGAAGCGAAATGCACTTGTGGTTTTAGGTTTGTAATGAGTTGGATGGTCATAAAGCTGACAGTCGCCAGTACCCGTTTACGCTGCAGTCCTGTCCCAGACTTTTCAGCCGCCAATGTCGGCAATATGATTCAGTCGAGGTGAAATGAAGGGCTGCTTTACGGAACTCCGCCCTCAATCCGACGAGCATCATTTCATGGCTTCAAAGGCCGGTATCGGGCAGGCATTTCATCAGTCTGAATGTCGGCAGAGGGCACCAAGCGGGCATCCATTTCCGCCGGGTATCAGACATCTCGTTTGCTTAATTTTTGGATGCTCGATAACGGCCCAAGCGGGGGCTCGTGACGATTGAAACCAAGGCGCTGCTCTGCCACAGTCGCATGAAAGGGCTTCGGGGGGTAGCAGCTAGTTTTTCGGCTGGAAGCGATTTTGAAGTGACGGATACTCTGGTTGTCAGGCATCTCACCGTTGGCGCCGCTCAGAAAAAAAGTAGGGAAGAAAATGAACGAAATCAGTATTACGCCTACAGAACATCACGTGGCAGGAGGTGCCCGACACACATGGCGTTGGATTAAAACCGGACTAGTTGTTCTCTCGATTCTTGGCCTTGGCGCCTTGAATATTCTTACCTTCGTGAGTGAAGAAATCCATGCGGCGGGATACAACGTGATCAAATCCCTCCTCTCTTCAGCGGCTGGGGAGGCTGCGACATCAAGAATACTGAGTAAAAGTCCAACGTCCGTTCGGACAAGGTCAATTGCCAAGGAAACCGAGGTATTGCAGAGGGAAAACAAGACCCTTTCAGACTCGAATAAGACGATCATTAACAAGCACGCCACGCTGGAAAAGGCCCACAAGGAAATCAATACCAACCACGCTGAACTTGCTCGCACGGCTGACCTGCGGGCGGTGGCCACGAAATCGTTCACCAAACGGCTTGCGACACGATCTGCCGTGAATGCTGCTAGAAACCTGTCAAGTGTTCCGGCCGAGGCCATCCCGTATATTGGAATTGGCATAGTCGTGGGAGTTACTGCGCTGGACATCTACGACGCCTGCGAGACATTGAAAGAGATTAATGTGTTGAATGCCGGGTTCGGGGGGGAGCTCGAAGATCAAGACAAGGTCTGCGGTTTAAAAGTGCCCACTCATCAGCAAGTGATTGCCAAAGTCAAACAAAACTTGCGGGGCACGTATGAGACCGCCGCTGACTTACTCAATAAAGGTGGCGCGATGGTGCCAGCAGCGCC
>CAJAFJ010000210.1 GCA_903938955.1 uncultured beta proteobacterium
AAAGAAGCGTCGGACACGTGTTTGATAAGTTCGCTGGCCATGAAATTCCTTGATTGTGAGTAGTGTCTATGCTGGTTTGCTTGGCACTAATGAGGTTCGTTGCGCAAAATTCCAGCGGATAGATAGGTAAAGGTAAAGTGGGGAAATTGTGACAGAAACCAAGACCTTTCATGGATGGCCCCTTCCCTATGGCTGAAATAGAAAAAAAAAATCACGCTGATGCCGTCTGGGACCATGTCATGGTCCGGATTCGTGCCGAGCTGGCTCAGCGACAGGTGCACCCTTCGCGTACCGTGGTGCTGCTGCCCTATGCCCAATTGATACAGGAAGCGCGCAGCGCCTGGCTCCGTGGCACGGTAGGTGACCACGGCACAGCGCATTTTTTACCGCGGTTCGAGACCAGCATGAACTGGACCCTCAGCCTGGGCAGCGTTTGCCCCAGTGGCGACGATGTGCGGCTCGACACCGCCCGCGATGCCCTGACCGCCGACGCGATGCTATCGCGCACCGGACTGGGCGCGCACCAAACCGTGCTCGGCAGTCGCTTGATGAAAGCCACCTGGAGCTTGGCGAAGGTGGCCGCTGCCGTGCCACCGCTTGAGCGCGCCCAGTGGGGGGCTGATTTGGGCGCCACATTGGCGGCAGGCATGGACTCACCCGTGCTGGCACTGGAGGCGGCCACCGGGCAAATTGCACTGGCCTGGGCTGCCAGCTCCAGTTACGCGACTGACCCGGTGTTTGGCGCCACGCCAGATTTACTGGTGGTGCTGGACGGTTTTCAGGCCGAACCCTTGAGTGAGGCGTTGAAGCAGCGCCTGGGCGAGCGGGTGCTGGCGTTGTCGCTGTTGTCACGACAAACTGAAAGCGATGAACCCTGCGAACAAGGCCAGATCAGCCTGCACGCCGCGTTGGACGCCGAAGACGAGGCCCAGCGCGCGGCGGCGTGTGTGCTGGCCCATCTGGCGGCCGGTCGCAGCCCGGTGGCGCTGGTGGCGCAAGACCGCGTGTTGACGCGGCGGGTGCGCGCCATGCTGGGCGAACGCGGCGTGGCCTTGCGTGACGAGACCGGCTGGAAGCTGTCCACCACCCGCGCGGCCGCCTCGCTCATGGGATTGCTGAAAGCACTGGTTTGGGATGCATCAACCGATGTGGTGCTGGACTGGCTTAAAAATGCCCCTGCCTTTGACCCCGCCGCCTTAACGCAGGCCGAGATCAATTGGCGTCGCATGGGCGTGCGCGACTGGCGCTCAGCGCCTGCAGCCGATGCTGTGGTGCTGCAGGCGCAAAGCCTGCGTGACACCCTTAAATCCCCCCGGCCGCTGACTCGCTGGCTGGCCGATCTGCGCCAGACCCTGCAAAACGCCGGCCAATGGCTGGGCCTGACGCGCGACCCGGCAGGCCAGGCGGTGCTGGAAGTCTTGCGGCTGCGCGAAGGCTTTGAGCTGGAGTTTGCCGACGTGACCGTGCGCATGAGCCAAACCGAATTCACCGCGTGGGTCAGCCAGACGCTGGAAGGCAAGAGCTTCGCCCCCAAACACCCGCCGCAGGCGCAGGTGGTGATCCTGCCCCTGAGCCAGTTGCTGGGGCGCCCGCTGGCGGCCGTGGTGTTGCCCGGTTGTGACGAAGTTCGCCTGCCGGTGTCGCCCGAGCCGCCCGGCCTGTGGACCCCCGCGCAGCGGGCGCTGCTGGGCCTGCCCTCACGCGAGCAACTGGCCGACGCCACGCGCGCCGCCTGGCAATACGCCCTGCAATTTCCCCAAATTGACCTGCTCTGGCGCCAGAGTGAAGGTGGCGAGACCTTGATGTGCAGCGGTTTTGTGCAAGCCTTGCAGCTCCAGCAGATCGGTGATCCGGCGGCCGACCCCCGTGTGCAGCGCGTCATCACGCCGCAACCCGGCCACACGCCCGCGCCGCAGGGCGATGCGCTGCCGGTGGACCGGCTGTCCAGCACCGCGTATGAAGATTTGCGCCGTTGTCCGTATCGCTTCTTTGCGCTGCGCCAACTGAAGCTGCAAACGTCTGACGAACTCGATACCGAGCTGGGCAAGCGCGACTTTGGCAATTGGCTGCACAGTGTGCTGAGCTTTTTCCATGAAGCATTCAATACGGCTCCAGCGCACGATTTATCTGCGCGAGTAGCTATGATTAATATAGCGGCCGAGCAAGCCACGAAAGAACTCTGTTTGTCGCCCAGCGAGTTTCTGCCGTTTGCTGCCGCCTGGCCGCAAGTGCGCGCGGGCTACCTCACCTGGCTGGAAGGGCACGAGCGCGCAGGCGCCAGCTTCAGCGAATCCGAAGCCTGGAAAGAAACCCCGCTGGGGCGCCTGACGCTGGTCGGCAAGATCGACCGCATTGACCACCTGGCAGACGGCTCGGCGCTGGTCATGGACTACAAAACCGAGTCCCCCGGCATCACGGCCAAGCGCATCAAAGACCCGCTGGAAGACACCCAGCTCGCGTTTTATGCCGCCTTGCTGAGCAACGACACGCTGGCGGCGGCCTACGTCAATGTGGGCGAAAAAGACGGCACCAAAACCTATGCGCAAGACGACGTGGTGGACTTGCGCGATCTGTTGCTCGAAGGCATTGCCAACGACATGGGCCTGATCGCCAAAGGCGCGCCGATGCCCGCGTTGGGCGAGGGCACCGCCTGCGACTTTTGTGCGGCGCGGGGCATGTGCCGCAAAGACTTCTGGGAAACACCTTGATTGAACTGACTGATTTGTATGCCCCATAACCCACCCCAAGCCGCCTACGAGCACAACGGCCAACTGGTCAGCGCCGAAGCCTTCTACAAAATAGCCTGTGACCCGCGCCGCAGCGTGGCGGTCGAGGCCTGTGCCGGTGCCGGCAAAACCTGGATGCTGGTGTCGCGCATCGTGCGGTCGCTGCTGGACGGCGTCGATCCCAAAGACGGCAAATTGCGCGTGCAGCCGCATGAGATTTTGGCCATCACCTTCACCAAACGCGCCGCCAGCGAGATGCGCGAGCGCCTTTACAAATGGCTGGGTGACTTCGCAGGCGCGGACCATGCCACGCTGGTGCAGGAACTGCACTACCGCGGGGTTGACAGCCTGAACGGCCTCCAGCCCTCGTCTTATATGCCTGAGCAGCTATCAAATTTATACCAAAACCTGCTCGACAGCGGGCGCCAAGTGCAGGTGCGCACCTTTCACAGCTGGTTTGCCGCGTTGCTGCGCACGGCACCGCTGGCCGTGCTGCAGCAGATGGACCTGCCCGCCAATTACGAGCTGCTGGAGGACGACGCCCCGGCCAAGGCGCTGGTGTGGCGGCGTTTTTATGCCGCGCTGTTAACCGATGAGCCCGAGCGCGCCGACCTCAAGGCCGACTTTGAGGCCGTGGTGTTCGAGCATGGCCGCGCGCAAACTGAAAAAGCCCTGCAAACCGCGCTGGACAAGCGCACCGAATTTGCCCTGGCCGACACGCACGGTGTGGTCGAAGCCTCGGTGCTGCACTTTTGCGACCAGTACCCCGATTTTGCCTGGCTGGAAGCACCGGACGAGTACCTAAGCGCCCAGCCGCCACGCTGGCAAACCCTGCTGGATGCCGCCAAAGCGCTGGGCGGCGCGAGTGCCAAAACCTTTGCCGCCAAAGGCGTTGAACTGGAAAGGGCGCTGACCCAGGGCGACATCGACGCCGCATTCGATGCCCTGCTGACCCGCGAAGGCTCGCCGCGCAAATTTGGCGAAAAAATCAACGGCATCGAACGTGTGCGCGAGGCGCAAGAGCTGGTGCTGCGCGTGGTCGCCGCCCGCCTGCAGCACGCCGCCTGGACCTACCAGCAGCGCATGGCGCGGCTCACCCGCCTGCTGCTGAAAGAATTCTCAAGCCTCAAACGCGAACACGGCTGGGTCGATATGAACGACGTTGAGCGCGCTGCGCTGGTCATGCTGGGCGACAACGTGCTGTCGGGCTGGGTGCAGGAGCGGCTGGACGCGCGCGTCAAACACCTGCTGATTGACGAATTTCAGGACACCAACCCCCTGCAATGGCAGGCTCTGCGCTCCTGGCTCAGCGGCTACGCCGGGGCGGGCGGGGGGTCGAGCGGCGGCGAGGGCGCCACAGCGCCCAGCGTCTTCATTGTGGGCGACCCCAAGCAAAGTATTTACCGCTTTCGCCGTGCTGAACCGCAGGTGTTCAAGGCCGCCAAAGTGTTCATCCAGGAGGCGCTGGGGGGCGATTTGCTCAGCTGCGACCACACCCGGCGCAACGCCACCGGCGTCATTGCCTGCGTCAACGCGGCCATGGGCGAGGCGGCGCGGTCTGATTCGTATGACGGCTTTCGTGACCACACCACCAGTTCGGCTGAGGCTGGCGAGGTCTGCCAACTGCCCGTCATCCTGCGGGCGGCGCGCCCCACGGGGGCGACCAATGCGACCGGCGAATGGCGCGACAGCCTCACCACGCCGCGTGAAATCCCCGAAGAAACCCTGCGCACGCTGGAAGCCCGGCAAGCCGCGCGCTGGATTGCGCAGCACCTGGATCGCGCACAGCTGAAGCCTGCCGACGTGATGGTGTTGTCGCGCAAGCGGGCCGGGCTGACGCCCTTGCAGACGGAGTTGCGCAAGCTGCACATCGCCGCGCAAATAGGCGAAAAAACCGAGCTCATCGACTGCTGCGAAGTGCTGGACATGGTGGCCTTGCTGGACGTGCTGGTGTCGCCGCAACACGACCTGTCGCTGGCGCGCGTGCTCAAGTCGCCGATCTTCGGCATGGACGACGCCACGCTGGTGCAGCTCGCCCTGGCGCAGCGCGAGTCGAAACATTCGTGGTTTTCATTGCTACAAAAAACAGAGCTACTCACGCATGAAGGACGTGCGCTAGCGGCCTGTTTTACCAAATGGCAGGGCTGGCTCGACAGCTTGCCGCCGCACGACGCGCTGCAGGCCATTTACACCGATGGCGACGTGCTGGCCCGCTTTTGCGCGGCCGCACCCGCCAATCAGCGCGAGGCGGTGCTGGCCAATTTGCGCGCCTTGCTGGGGGTGGCGCTGCAGCTCGGCGGCGGGCGTTACGCCACACCGTATGCGTTTGTGCGCGCTCTCAAGGCCGGTGGCGTGCTGGCGCCCGCAGCGGTCAACCCGCTGGCGGTGCGCCTGCTCACCATCCACGGCGCCAAGGGGCTGGAGGCTGACGCCGTGCTGCTGATCGACACCGACACCCCCGAGCGCAACGCCGACACCATGGGCGTGCTGGTGGACTGGCCGGGCGAGGCCGAGTGGCCGCAAAAATTTGTCTTTCTGGCCAGCGAAAGTCAGCCGCCCGCCTGCGCCATCCCCGCGCTGGACGCCGAGCGGCTGGAGCGCCAGCGCGAAGAACTCAACGCCCTCTACGTGGCGCTGACCCGCGCCCGCCACACGCTGGCCATCTCCAGCATTGAGCCGTACCGGGCGGCGGAGCGCAGTTGGTGGCAGCGTTTGGTCAAGCTGGCCAGCGCCGCCGCGGCGCCCGTTCAAACGGGTGAAGCCGCAACGCCAGCGACGCTGGTTGAGAAAGTTTTTTATATGAAAGAACTGCCTGTAGCGACCGTAGAGCGTGCGCAAGGCGCTATAAAAAAGGATGCATCCGACATGTCAAACGACCCAACTGAAGATGACGACTCGCCCACCGCCCGCATTGGCAAAGCCATGCACCGCCTGCTGGAATGGGGCGATGCCTCCCCCAACAACACCGCCGCCGTCATGCGCGAGTTTGACTTGAACCCCGAGCAAGGCAGCGCCGCCGCCGCCATGGCCGAGCGCATTTTGCGGGGCGAGGGCGCCTGGGTCTGGGACCAGAGTGTGGTCGGCTGGCAGGGCAACGAAGTCGAGTTGATGTACCAGGGCGAGCCCTTGCGGCTGGACCGGCTGGTGCAGCGCAAAGACACCGGCCACTGGTGGGTGCTGGACTACAAATCAACCAGTACCCCGCAAGACCAGCCGGACTTGGTTGCGCAATTGAGCACCTACCGGGACGCGGTGCAAGCCATTTACCCGACCGAGGTGGTCGAGGCCGCCTTTTTGACCGGGCAGGGCACCGTGGTGAAACTGGCGACTTAATGGGCAAGCTACATTTACAGCCCCTGCAACGGCACGTTGCAGAAATTAACAATGAAAAGTGATTCGATGAAAAAAGTGATTGTGGTCGGTGGTGGTCCTGCGGGTTTGATGGCAGCCGACGTGTTGTCCCGGGCGGGTGTTGAGGTGCATGTGTATGACTCCTCGCCCTCGGTTGGGCGCAAGTTCTTGCTGGCGGGCAAAGGCGGGTTGAACCTGACGCACTCCGAGCCGGTCGATATTTTTGCCTCCCGCTACGGCGCCCGGCGCCAGCAGATCGAAACCTTGCTGCAGGGCTTTGACGGCAACCAGGTCCGCGAATGGTCCAAGGCACTGGGCGTGGACACCTTTGTTGGCACCTCGGGCCGCGTGTTTCCGACGGATATGAAAGCCGCGCCCCTGCTGCGCGCCTGGTTGCACCGCCTGCGCCACGCGCCGGTCGGGGTCGATGTGCAGTTTCACATGCGCCACCGCTGGATCGGCTGGAGTGCTGACAGTACGCAGTTGAATTTCGACACCCCCACCGGCCCGGTGCAGGTGCAGGCCGATGCGGTCGTGCTCGCCCTGGGCGGCGGCAGTTGGGCCCGCCTGGGCTCCAATGGCGCCTGGGTGCCGTGGCTGCAAGCACGCGGCGTTGCCGTGGCGCCGCTGTTGCCCAGCAACTGTGGCTTTGATGTGGTCAATAAGGGCCGGTCAGATCCGACTCAAGGGGCGAGTGGCTGGAGCGCGCATTTTTCCAGCCGCTTTGCCGGTCAGCCTTTCAAGTCGGTGGCGATTCACTTCACCACCCCTCAGGGCGTGAGCTTCCAGCGCAAAGGCGAGTTTGTCGCCACCGCCACCGGCGTCGAAGGTAGCCTGATTTATGCCGCCTCCAGCCTGCTGCGCGACGACATCATTCGCCACGGCGAAGCCACCTTCAACCTCGACTTGCTGCCCGACATGTCGGCTGAGAAAGTGCTGGCCGAAGTGCGCCACCCACGCGGTTCACGCTCGCTCTCAAGCCACCTGAAAAGCCGCTTGAACATTGACGGCATCAAGGCCGCCATGCTGCACGAGTTGCTCACCAAAGAGCAGATGAACGACCCGGTGCAACTGGCCACCGCCATCAAGTCGCTGCCCATCACGCTGCTGGCCACACGGCCCATTGACGAAGCCATCAGCACCGCGGGCGGCGTGCTGTTCGAGGCGGTTGACAGCCATTTGATGCTGGAGCAACTGCCCGGCGTGTTTTGCGCTGGCGAGATGCTGGACTGGGAGGCGCCCACTGGTGGCTATTTGATGACGGCCTGCTTTGCCAGTGGCAAAAAAGCGGGCGAGGGCGTTTTGGCCTATTTGAAAGGTAAGTAAGGCCAAGACTGGCGATGGCGCAATTTTTTACAGTTTTATAGCGCTTTTTTGCAGATTTTTACAGCTTTTACATTCGTGTTTGCGTCCCGCTTTGATGGCGGAAATAAATCTAAAATTCAGCCTATTCCGATAAATCAAGGCGTGTGATGAAGAGTAAAAAACTCCCCCAATCTGATCTGACCGTTTGGGCGATTGACGACGATGAGATCAACCTCGACATCATGCGCGATCTTCTCGATCAGTTGGGCGTCACGTCGGTGCAGGCTATGAGCCATAGTCGCAAGGCCATGGGCTTGTTGGAGACGACCACAAATCCCCCCGATGTGATCATCTTGGATATTTACATGCCCGACATGGACGGTATAGAGTTCATGACCGAGCTAGCCAAGCGTCAGTTTGCCGGTGGCTTGATTCTGGTCAGCGGTGTGAATATAGAAATGCTGGACCTGGCACGCCAGTTGGCCACTGAAAGCGGTATGAACGTATTGGCCGCGATGGAGAAACCCATACAACTCAGCGAATTGGCCAGGGCGATGGGCCTCGATCTTTAGCCTGCCTTGTCTTCGTTCAGGCTTGGGGTATCTGAAAACTTGGTGCGAATTTGCTCAACTTCAGGCAGCAGCGTGATAAAAATATCCAGCAATCGCGGCTCGAAACTGATACCGGATTGTTCTCGCATATAGGCCACTGCATCGTCAGTGCTCCAGGCTTTTTTGTACGGGCGAACGCTGGTCAGCGCATCAAAAACATCCGCGATGGCGACAATTCGCCCTTCAAGAGGAATTTTTTCGCCAGCCAGGCCCTGCGGGTAACCGCTGCCATCCCATTTTTCATGGTGCGTCAGGGCGACCACGCGCGCCAACCGCAGCAGATCGGAGTCATGGTCGCCAATGATGTCAGCCCCGATTTGCGCGTGCGTTTTCATGATCTCCCACTCGGCGCTCTCAAAACGACCCGGTTTGAGCAGGATGTTGTCAGGGATGCCAATCTTGCCCACATCGTGCATGGGTGCGGCAATCAGCAGCAGTTCGGCCTGTGCTTCAGACACCCCGGCCGCCAACGCAATCAGGTAAGCCATTTTGCTCATTCGGATCACATGCATGCCGGTCTCGTTGTCGCGGTACTCTGCTGCGCGGCCCAGGCGGCGCACCACTTCTTTGCGCGTGTCTTCAAGTTCAAACGTGCGTTCGCTCACCCGACGTTCAAGCGCCAGGTTTTGGTTGTGCAGCGCTAAATGCATCTTGACCCGAAGTCGCACGATGGCGGCATGACACGGTTTTTGTAAATAGTCGACCGCACCCAGTTCGAGCCCGCGCTCTTCATCCGCATGTTCGCCCAGGGACGTGACGAAGATGACCGGAATATCGCGGGTGGCCATGTCTGACTTCAGCTGCTGGCAGACTTCATACCCGTTCATCTCGGGCATCATCACGTCGAGCAAAATCATGTCCACGGGACTTCGGCGCACCAGTTCGAGCGCCTCGGTGCCACTGGTGGTAACGATCACCCGGTAGAGTCCCCGCAAAATGCCGGCCAGTACGGCAATGTTTTCCGGGATATCGTCGACAACGAGAATGGTTTCTGTGAACTGTGGGGTCAATTTCAAAATTTATCCTTGGCATGTTGACCTCTACTTCAGCCCACTCGTCCGATTGAATAAGTGCTGAAGTGCTTGTCATGGGTCATTGTTTGAGTCCGTTGGACCTGTCGGTGCTAAATGCCTCTCTTACTGGGTTTCGGGGTTTAAAGTTTGCGACGTGTGTTCGTTGATCAGCGATCGCAATTGCTGCAAGCCGATTTCAGCCGCTGCAAAGTCATAACTTTCGATCGACGCGACGAGGGCGGCCCAGGGTGTGCCATGTTCCGTGGCCGCCATGTGCTTGGTCAGCTCAACCGCCAACTCGTAGGCCTCGGCATCGCGCCCGGCGAGCATGTTGGCCAGCTGATCCAGTTGCTCAAATTCGGGTTGATTCAGGGTGTAGAGTGCCGGTGCCGCAGTGACTTCCTGGATGTGGAGGTCTACCGTTGCCAACCCTTCGTAAACAACCTTTAGGGCTTGTTTGACGTTGGCAAACTGCAACTCAAGTTGCTCTGGATTTCGGGTGCCAACGGCGACTTCCAACGCCCTGGCACAGTCGGCCAGATCGCTGGCGCCGAGTGTGCGGCTGATGCCTTTGAGCGAATGAATCAATCGCTCAATGCCTGGCCAATCCTGAATGTCGAGGGCGGCGCTGAACTGTGATTCAAAATTTTTACCCAGGTGATCCCTGAACTTTTTCAACACCCGCAGTAAAAGCGGGGCCCGCCCTCCCACTTGCGCCAAACCCAAGGGCATGTCGAGGCCTGGAAAAGCAGGTAGCGGGCTGTTGGTCTTCGGTGCAGCGGCGGTTTCTGCTTCAGCCAGGCTCGCCTGCTCATCCGTGATCTCAGGCAGGCATTGTGTCAATTGCCGGTATAAATTATCCAGATGAACCGGCTTGGGCACATACCCATTCATGCCGGCGGCAATACACCGTCGTTTGTCATCTGCCATGGCACTGGCGGTCAAGGCAATGATGACGATGTTGGCATAGGCCGGATAGGTCCTGATTTGCCGGGTGGCGCTGTAACCATCCATGATCGGCATATGGCAGTCCATGAGAATCAAATCGGGGGTCTTTCGCTTGACCTCCTTCATCGCCTCGACACCATTGGCCGCCAGTCTGACGGTCAGACCGACGCCAGCCAGCAATTCGCTAATCACTTCGCGATTGATGTCCATGTCTTCGACCAGCAAGATGTCCAGCCCCTTAAATCGCAACCATGGCAGATGCTCGGCCGGATGCCAGGCGGTGCGTTGGCGGGTGACGCCAGCAATACCCAGGCAGCGGGTTATTTCCTCCAGCACATTGCGCGAGCTCACCGGTTTTGACAGCAATCCGTCGATGTGGTGCATGACTGCGTTCAGTGCTTCATCCTGGCTATGAGCCGTCACCAGAATCATGGGCGGCGCGACAGTCCCGTTGACGTCACAGGCGGCGCGGAGCTGGGTCATGGTGTCGATGCCATTGGTGCCGGGCATGAACCAATCAACCAGACAGGCCACGTAGTGGGGTGCATCGCGTCGTTGCATCAGCGCTACAGCGGCTTGACCACTGTCCAGCGCAACGGCTTGCAGCCCCAGTTGTTCCACCAAATGCTGCAAGACCAGGCGTGCCACCGGGTTATCGTCAATGATCATGATGGGGTGGCCGGCAAAGTCGGCCATCTTGATCGCCAAATCGTCGACCCCCTGCTGCCTTCTGTTCTCGCGGTGCTCGAAACAGGCCGTGAAATGGAAGGTGCTGCCGACACCGGCCTTGCTTTCCACCCAAATGCGGCCTCCGAACAGGCCGACCAAATGGCGGCAAATGGCCAGCCCCAAGCCTGTACCGCCAAATCGACGTGTGGTTGAGGCATCGGCTTGAATGAAGGGATGAAATATCTGGGCGGTTTGCTCAGCCGTCATGCCGATGCCTTCGTCAGACACGGAAAAGTGCAATTCGGTGGTTGACTCGCCCACGCTGACAGGCTCAATTCGGACAATCACGTTTCCGCCTGAGGAGAACTTGAGTGCGTTGGAGACCAGGTTGGTCAAAATTTGCCCCAAACGCAACGAATCACCCATGAGTACCGCCGGGATACCGTCAACGATGTCATAGGCTAATTCAATGCCCTGGCTCTCCGCCCGCAACGCCATCAAGCTGGAGAGTTGCTCAAGAACATCATCCAGTTCAAAGGTGATGTTTTCCATCTGCAACTTTCCGGCTTCGATTTTGGAGAAGTCGAGAATGTCGTTGAGGATGTGCATCAGCCCATCGGAGGCGATCTTGATTT
>CAJAFJ010000211.1 GCA_903938955.1 uncultured beta proteobacterium
CAAGAGCTACACCCTCATGCGGGCGCTGGCCAGCGGTAAACCGGTGGTGCCGCTGAACTTCACGGTCAATCTGATTCGGGTTGAGAAATGAGTCGCGCACATTGGTGTTGCAGGGCGCCTGAATGAGCGGCCTCACTTCTTTTTGGTCCCGGCGCCGGGCGCCGCTGTCCTTGCGGCAAACACTGCTGCTGGGCGCCGGGCTGGGTATTCTTTTGCCCGCGCTGGTGCTCGCGTATTTCCAAATCACGACCCAGTTTGAGCGGGATGTGGAGTTGCGTGTGCGCGCCCCCCTGCAGCAATATGCCGACGTGCTGACGCGGGGCCTGTCGGTGGCGATCTGGACGGTCGACAAGTTGGCGACTGCAGAATTGGTCGAAGCCGTGATGGGCAACCCTGATGTGGTCAGCATCGTGGTGACCAACGAATTTGACGACGTGATTGCGCAGAAGGCACGGCCCCCGGCGCGCGGTGTCGAGCTGTTGAGCGAGGCGCGAGACATTGTCTACAACAACACCCGCGTAGGCCGCGTGGTGGTTGAGTTGTCGATGGACCGAGTACGCCAGGCCTTGTGGCACGACCTGGTTAAGCAGGGCTTGGCGCTGGTGGCCCAGTTCGTTATCTCATTTGTGCTGATGGGCCTGTTGTTTGAACGCCGCATGGTTCGTCCCTTGTATGCCTTGAAGCGGGCGACACAGCGGATCGCGCGGGGCGAGCCCAGCCAGCCGTTGCAATGGCAGCGCCAGGATGAAATTGGCGAACTGGCCCAGGGGCTGGACACCATGCAGGCCGAACTGGCCGCTTTGACGGCAGAACGCGAGCAAAAGAATGCGGCACTGCAAGAGAGTGAAGAACGCTATCGCCTGCTGTTTGATACCTCGCTTGACGCCATTATTCTGACCAACCAGGAGGGTGGTGTACAAAGTGCCAACCGCGCCGCTTGCCGCCTTTTGGACCGCACGGAAGATGAAATTCGGCAAGTCGGGCGCAGTGGCCTGATGGATATGCACGACCCGCGGCTCGCAGAGGCGCTTGATGAGCGTAGCAGAACAGGTAAATTTTTTGGTGAGCTGACCATGATGCGCCGTGATGGTTCACCCTTTCCGGTGGAAATTTCCAGCACGCAATTTCGCGCCAGTGACGGGACCTTGCGCAGCAGTTTGATCATTCGCGACATCTCGGAGCGCCAGCAGGTGGAGCAAAATTTGCGCATTGCGGCCACGGCTTTCGAGTCGCAAGAAGGCATGACCGTCGCAGACGCGCAGGGCGTGGTGTTGCGCGTGAACAAGGCGTTTACCCAGATCACCGGTTACAGCGAAAGCGACATGGTGGGCCAGACCCACCGCATTCTGCATTCAGGCCAGCAGGACCCGGCCTTTTATGTGGCCATGTGGGACAGCATCACCCACACCGGCGCCTGGCAGGGCGAAATCTGGAACCGGCGCAAAAACGGTGAAGCGTTTCCGGTATTTTTGTCCGTCACCGCCGTGAAGGGGGACGACGGCAACGTGACCCATTACGTTGGCGCATTCACCGACATCACCCAGCGCAAAGTGGCCGAGGACGAGATCACGCAACTGGCCTTTTACGACCAGCTGACCCGCTTGCCCAACCGGCGCCTGATGCTGGATCGGCTGCAACAGGCGCTCACCATCAGCGCCCGCCGCGAGTGCCATGGGGCGCTGATGATGATCGATCTGGATAACTTCAAAAGCCTCAACGACACATTCGGCCACGCGGCAGGCGACCTGCTGCTGGTCGAGGTGGCCGCCCGCCTGACGTCCACTATTCGCGAGGGCGATACCGTGGCGCGCCTCGGTGGTGACGAGTTTGTGGTGATTCTGAAAGACCTTGAAAGCAGTGGCGATCAAGCCGCGGTGCAGGCGCAGGCGGTGGCCAATAGCATCCAGACCCGGCTGGCCCAGCCCTATTGGCTGGAAATCAGCACCGACGGGGCCGCGCCAGACCTGCGCAGTCACCACTGCACGTCAAGCACCGGCGTTGCACTGTTTTTTGATCAGTCCGTCACGGTGGACGAGTTGATGAAGCGGGCCGACACCGCCATGTACCAGGCCAAAGCGGTGGGGCGCAACACCCTGTGCTTTTTTGACCCCCAGATGCAGGCCGTGGTGAAGGCCCGGGCCACTCTGGAGCTTGATTTGCACAAGGCGGTTGAGAGCGGCCAGTTTGTTTTGCATTACCAGCCGCAGCTGGATTCATCGGGGCGCGTGATTGGTGCCGAGGCGCTGGTGCGCTGGCAGCACCCGCAGCGCGGCTTGGTGGCGCCAGGCGAGTTCATTCCGCTGGCCGAAGAAACCGGGCTGATCCTGCCGCTGGGCTACTGGGTGCTGGAAACCGCCTGCACCCAATTGGCCGTCTGGGCGACGCAGCCCGCGTTGGCGCATCTGGACTTGGCGGTGAATGTCAGCGCCTGCCAGTTTGGTGTGGTTGATTTTGTGGCCCAGGTGAAGGCGGTGCTGGCGCGCACCCAGGCCCCAGCACACCGGCTCAAGCTGGAGCTGACCGAAAGTTTGTTGCTGGACAACACGTCGGTGATCGTGACCCGGATGGCGGAGCTGAAAACCCTGGGCGTGAGCTTCTCGATTGACGACTTTGGCACCGGTTACTCATCGCTCGCGTACCTGAAGCGCTTGCCGCTGGATCAGTTGAAGATTGACCAGTCTTTTGTGCGCGACATCCTGACCGACCCCAACGATGCGGCAATTGCCAAAACCATCATCGCGCTGGCGCAGACCATGGGCATGTCGGTCATCGCCGAGGGGGTAGAAACCGTGCAACAGCGTGATTTTTTGACCGCCTGCGGTTGCCTTACCTACCAAGGTTATTTGTTCAGCCGACCATTGCCGCTTCAGGCGTTCGAGGTCTTTGTGCATCGGGAAAACGGCCAGGCCTGAACCCAGTTGGCCAGCGCATCCGCCACGCTGCCTTCGCCCCGGGGCAAGCCTAGCACCGCTGCCGCCGTGTTGAGAGCGGCCAGCGGATCTACGGTGTCCAGGGCCCGGGCGCCGTTTTGCTTGGACAACTTCTGTCCGTCCGCGCCCAGCACCAGCGGCGTGTGCAGGTAACGCGGCGTGGGCAAGCCCAGCCGGTGTTGCAAAAAAATTTGCCGTGCGGTGTTGTCGGCCAGGTCTTCGCCGCGCACCACATCGGTCACGCCTTGCGCCGCGTCATCGACCACCACCGCCAACTGGTAGGTCAAGCAGCCATCCGCCCGCTTGAGCACAAAGTCGCCGACCTCCTGCTGTACGTCTTGCTGCTGTGGTCCCAAGTGGCGGTCTGACCAGTGAATGTCGGCGGTGAAGCCGTCCGTGCGCAGCCGCCAGGCACGGCCCGTGGTGTGGGCGTCGGTCGCCTCGCTGGCTCGCGGTGGCCAAGCCGGGCGACAGGTGCCGGGATAGATTAATTCACCATGACGCGTGCGGCCTTGCCCACGCAGGTGCAAGGTCGTTTCAATGTCTTTGCGCGAACAGGTGCAGGGGTAAGCCAGGCCTTTTGCCACCAGGGTGTCGAGCGCCTGTTGGTACAAAGCGCTGCGTTGTGATTGCCACACCGGTGGCGCATCCGGGTGCAGCCCGCAGTCGGCCAATTGCTGCAGGATGACCCGGTCTGTGCCGGGGAGGCAGCGTGGTGTGTCCACGTCTTCGATGCGCACCAGCCACAGGCCCTGGTGTGCCCGGGCGTCGAGCCAACTGGCCAGAGCCGCCACCAGAGAGCCGGCGTGCAGTGGCCCGGTGGGCGAGGGCGCAAACCGGCCGAGATAAGGCGCCCCCATGTCGACTTTTTAAATAACGGCCAACGCCAACTCCAGACCGGAGATAAACGCGTTTTCCACCCGGTGACCCAGGCACCAGTCACCGCACAGGCCGACACCAGCTTTGGTATCCCACAGATGGGACTGGCCCAGCGGCGTGGTGGTTTGGGCGTAGAGCCAGCGGTGTGACTCCACATGCGCCGGTTCAGCGCGGATGCCGGTAATTTCAGCAAACGCCTTCAGCAGCTTGCCCTGCACGCGGGCGGCGTCATCTTGCAAGTGGTCTTGCGAAAACGCGGCGCTGGCCTGCACGGTCCAGCGCTCAATGCTGTTGTGACCGGGTTTGCTGGATTCGCGGGCCAGCCAGGCAATGCGGTGGTGCGTGCTGCGCGCGGCATTCCACTGGGGGCCCAGCGTGATCAGGTCCGGTTGCATGGCTTGCGGGAACGCCACCATCAGCGTCCAGCACGGGGCCATTGTGACCTGGTCAACTTGCTCGGCCATAGCGGCGGTTTGAGCGCTGGTTTTCAGCAAGGCGCTGGCTTGGGGCGCTGGCATGGCGAGCAGCACCGTGTCAAAGCCGGAAAACACCTGTTGCGCGCCATCGGCCCCCTCGGTGCGCAGTTGCCACAGGTTGGTGTTGAGTGCATCGCGCTCCATCAGCGTGACGCGGGTTTCGAGTTCGATCTTGTGCGGCGCGGCAATCGTCTTGGCCAGGGCTTTGGGCAAGGCGTTCATGCCGTCGGTGGGCACCCAGTGGCTGTCTTTGGCGGGCAAGCCGGGCGCGGCAACCTGGCCGTGTTCGTCCAGAATTTGCACCGCGTTGGCGCTCCAGGCTTTGCACACGCCGGGGACCGAATCCAGTGCCAGTGTAAAGCGCGGGTCGCGCACGGTGAAATACTGCGCGCCGTGGTCAAACGTGCCAAAGGCCGAGCCGCGCGTGGCCATGCGCCCGCCCAAGCCGCTGCTTTTTTCGAACAAGGTGACCTGATGGCCTGCTTGCACCAGTGTGCGAGCACAAGAAACGCCGGCCATGCCGCCACCGATCACGGCAATTTTTTTGTTTTTGGATGTGGATAAAGACATAAAACGGGCTTTCTTTCGTTGATTAATATGTTGTTCTGGTTGCCACTTTACACGCCCCGGTGACGCTCCAGCAAAGCGGCCCGGGTCGTGGCACTTTCAAGCTGATTTAACCACCACGCCAGCGCATGGCCGTGCTCTGATTTTGACTGTTGGCGCCAGGCGTAATTAAGCCGAATGATGCGTTGCGGGCGCTCTACCTGGCGCAGCACCAGGCGCCCGGTGTCAATAAAAACGCGGGCCATGCATTCGGGCACAAAGCCGCTACCCAGTCCGCGTAACTGCGCATCCAGCTTGTCCTGCATGGTGGCAACGGTGAACACATCCTGCCCGCCCAGCAGGCCGTAGCTCAGGCCCCGGCCGCGTGAAATGGTGTCGGCCACCGCCACCGCCCGGTGCTGGCGAATCACCTCGTCCGTGAGCGGCTCGGGGGCGCTGGCCAGCGGGTGGTGCGGCGCCACGGCATACACAAAGCTCACATCGCCCAGCGGTTGGCTATGGATGCCGGTGGTGCTGCCGGCCGGGGTCACGCCCAGCGCCAGATCAGCCTGGCCAGAGGTCAGCGCCTCCAGCGTGCCGGACAGGGTTTCATCCAGCAGCTTGATGCGGGTCGGCG
>CAJAFJ010000212.1 GCA_903938955.1 uncultured beta proteobacterium
GGCGGCAGCCTGGTGGGCGCGCCGCTCAAGGGCCGGGTGCTGATCATCGACGACGTGATGAGCGCAGGCACCGCCGCGCGCGAGTCCATCGCATTGATCAAGGCCGCAGGCGCCACGCCGCACGCCGTGGCCATCGCCCTGGACCGCCAGGAAATGGCCACCGAAAAGCAGGCTGACGGCTCGACCCGGGACGTGCCCTACAGCGCCGTGCAATACGTGCGCAGCGTTGATGGCCTGCAGGTCTGCGCCATTGCCGAACTCTCAGACTTGCTGGGCTACCTGGGTGCCCAAACCGACAACGCCATGGGCGAGCACCTAGCGCGGGTGCAGGCGTATCGGGAGCGTTACGGAGTTTGATTCGGCTGTTTGAAGCGCAAAAGTGGTTTTTGCGCTTCATATTTAGAGCGTGTTGTGGCCTACCGACGTGTGCTAAAAAAGCGTGTTTTTTACCAATTGCACCAAATTAATAGTTTTGATATAAAAGCTTTTTTGAATTTTGGGGTTTGGCAATGAGAAATTACCTATGGCAGCGTTCGCTAGCCGCGCTGGCTGCTTCGGTATTTTTGGCGTCTTGTGGTGGGGGCGGTTCTGGTGGGCTCGCAGCGCTTACGCCGACGCTCAAGGGCATTGCCGCCACTGGCGCGGCCCTGGCCTCTGCCACAGTCACGGTGCATGACGCCACCGGCACCGAAGTCGGCTCCGGCACCACCGGCGCAGCGGGGGCGTTTGAGATCACGCTGAACAAGACCGGAACGGCGCCCTACGTGCTCAATGTTGTCAAGGACGATATCTCCTTGTTCGCCATGGCGGCCCAGGCCCAGTCTGCATCAGTCAACATCAACCAGCTCTCAGACGCCGTGGTTGCCTTGGTGTCCCCCAGCGGCGCTTCTGAAGATCTGGTGGCCCGCTTGCAGACGGGTGCCACAGCGCCTACCGCTGCCCAAATTGAGTCCGGCAAAGCGCTGGTGAATGCCGGTATTGCACCGGTCAAAGCCGCGCTGTCCACGACCCAAGACATCTTCACCGAGCCCTTCGCCACCAACGGCACCGGCCTGGACACTTTGCTGGACTCCGTCAGCGTCAACAAAATTGCGCAGTCTGCGGGCAGCAGCGGCAGCGCCAATGTCCAGCTCACCCTCAACGTGGCGACCGACCCGCTCAACGCGCAGGCCTCAACGCCCGTGGTCAATATCAGCAGCAGCTCGCGGACGTCCGACGTGAGCGCCGAAGTGGCCAGTTTGCCCACCATCACCTCTGCAGACCTGATGCCTGCGGATGCTGCTGCGCTTTACAGCAGCTTTGTCAGCAATATGAACGCCTGCTACCAGGATGTGCCCCTGGTGCGCACCGATGGATACGCTACGGTGCGGTCCGCAGCGTGCAGCAAGATTTTTTACAACAACGACCCCGCGCAATACAGGCACGCAGGTGCGAATCTGGGCCGCAGCGGCGCATTTCCGGGTTTGTTTACCTATGGTGGGCGGGTTCAGTTTCGCGCCACGGTCAAACCCTATTTGGTGCAAGACCTGGCAGGCAACAAGTCGCCTGACGGCAAGGGCCGCGCCATCGTCGCCCTGTCCTGGGATAACTCGGATGGCAACCGCGAAAACATCCTCCTGTACGTCACCAAGTACACCGACCCACAAGACCCGACCAAACAAATATTGGGTGCCTCGGGTGACAAAAACGACTACGGCTTTTTTGTGAACTCGCACAACCAGAAGCGCGAATTTCCCCTGAAGGCGGATACGGCCCTGGACTACGTGCAGGGCGGTTATCTTTTGGCGATCCGTGATGTCATCGTCTCCAACAACTCCATCATCAAATACGCCACGGTCACCTCGCCGAGCAAGAAGGTAATTTTGTTTGCCCCAGGGGCCGGTGGTGCGGTGCGCGACCTGCAA
>CAJAFJ010000213.1 GCA_903938955.1 uncultured beta proteobacterium
ATCTGGCCGCGCTCGCGGTAAGGCGCGGGAATGGCGGCGCAGCCCGGCAGTGACAAGCCCAGCGCTTCGGCCACGGCATTCATGGTGGAGGCCGTGCCCATGGTGTTGCAGTGGCCCGCCGAGGGCGCACTGCTGCAGGCGCGCTGCAAAAATTCTTCCTCGTCAATCTCACCGGCGGCGAGTTGGCGGCGGCTGCGCCAAATAACGGTGCCGGAACCGACCAGTTCGCCGTTGTGCCAGCCGTCCAGCATGGGGCCGCCGGAGAGCACGATGGCCGGAATATCGACCGTGGAGGCGGCCATGACGCCTGATGGCGTGGTTTTGTCGCAGCCGGTGGTCAGCACCACGGCGTCAATCGGGTAGCCGTACAAAATTTCGACCAGGCCCAGATAGGCCAGGTTGCGGTCGAGCGCAGCCGTGGGACGGCGGCAGTTCTCAAAAATGGGGTGCACCGGGAATTCCATCGGAATGCCGCCGGCGTCGCGGATGCCGTCGCGCACGCGTTTGGCCAAATCCAGATGAATGCGGTTGCAGGGCGAGAGGTCGCTGCCGGTTTGCGCGATGCCGATGATGGGCCGGCCCGAGCGCAGTTCTTCGGGCGTGAGCCCATAGTTCATAAAACGCTCAAGGTAGAGCGCGGTCATGTCCGAGCGCGCGGGGTCGGCGAACCACTCGCGGGAGCGGAAGGGGCGGCTGGGTTGTCTGTCCATGTCGTAACCTCTGGCGGAAAAGTAAGGGAGATAAAAAAGGCGCGGGGCGACTGCTCCGCGCCTGCGAGACTTACTTTGCCGCGCCGCGGAACTTGGCCAGCTCACCCATCAGTTCGCTCGTGGTTTCTTCACCAAACTCCTTGCTGTACTTGGCCAGCACCGGTTGCAGCTTGGCGCGCATCTTGGCTTGCTCGGCCGGTGGCAACGTGGTGACCTGCATGCCGAGTTTCTTCAGCTCGTCCAGCGCTTTTTCGCTGAAAGCACGGATCGCTTTGCGCTCAAACAGCGTGGCTTCACGCGCAGCCTCCTGCACAATTTTTTGCTCCTGTGCCGACAGGCCGTCCCAGGTCTTCTTGGACATCAGCAACACCCAGGCGCTGTACATGTGGCGCGACAGCACCAGGTGCTTTTGCACTTCATAGAACTTGCTGGCCAGGATGGTGGCGGGAGGGTTTTCCTGACCATCCACCGCGGCCTGTTCCATCGCCGAATACAGTTCGGTAAAAGGCATCGGCGTGGCGTTGGTGCCCAGGGCGCTGAAGGTGTCCAGGAACAGCGGGCTCTGAATCACCCGCAGCTTGAGGCCGATAAGGTCGTCGGCCTTGTTGATCGGGCGACGCGAGTTGGTCACATGGCGAAAGCCGTTTTCCCAGTAACCCAAACCAATCAGACCTTTCTCGGGCAGCTTGGTGAGCAGCTTCTGGCCAAACGGGCCGTCCAGCACGGCATCGGCTTCTTGCTCGTTGTTGAAGGTCAGCGGCAGGTTGAGTGCGCCAAAGGGCTTGACCAGGGACATCAGGGTCGACGCGTCCGGCACCGTCATCTCCAGGCTACCGCCACGCAGCGCCGAGGTCATGGTCACGTCGTTGCCTAGCGTGCCGCTGGCATACAACTTGGCAACCATCTTGCCGCCGCTCTTGGCCGCGAGTTGTTCGGCGAAGTGCTTGACCCCCATGGCCTGGGGATGGTCTTCGCTCAGGCCGATGCCGACCTTGAACACGTGTTCCTTGATTTGTGCAGACACCGGGCCTGCCAACACGGCCAGCACGGCGGCGGCTACAGCGAGGGATTTCAATTTCATGTTTGTCTCCTATGTAATGATTTTTTCGCAATGGGTTCTCCCCATCGGCGCCACGCTCGCCCGCGGGGGACTGTTTCGACGCAGGCGAGAGAATAGGACGGGCGCCGGTGTTGGTCTATTGAATTTTTTGCTAATATCCATTCCAAACAGTTATGACTTCCGATACTTTTCCGGGTAAACCCTTATCAATAGCGCGTGCTTGCGGGCGGCTGCGATTCCGCCATCTCCAGTTTCTGGACATCCTCGGCCAAACCCGCAACCTGCGGATCACCGCCGAGCAGATGTACATCACGCAACCGGCAGCCACCAAGATCCTGATGGACATCGAGGACATCCTGGAGGCGCGCCTGTTCGAGCGCCTGTCGCGCGGCATGCGGCCCAATGAGTTGGGCCTGTTCACGCTGCGTTATGCCAACGCCGCGCTGGCCGGGCATGGCAAGTTCGTCGAAGAATTCAATGCCCTCAAGCAAGGGGGCCATGGTCACCTGTCGATCGGCGCCATCACGGGCTCGGCCGCGCACCTGCTGATGGCCTCGGTCACCGAAATCCAGCGTCTGCGCCCGCTGCTGGTGGTCAAAATACTGGAGCAAAGCAGTGACCAACTCATAACCTGGTTGGCAGAGCGAAAGATTGATCTGATGATTGGGCGCTTCACCGACGAAGCGCAGCGGGCGCAATTTCAATACGAGCGCGTGGCCAGTGAATCGCTGCAGGTGGTGGCTGGGCTCAACCACCCCTTGCGCGGCGCACACGACCTGACGTTGACCGAACTGGCCCATTGGCCCTGGATTCTCTACCCACCCTCCACGGCCGTGCGCAAGGTGTCTGACGATATTTTCGGCAGCACCGGTTTCGCGCCTACGTCGGGCTTGGTCGAAACGCCTTCTTTTTTGTTTGCGCTGGAACTGATGCAGATCACCGACATGTTGTCGCTGCAACCCACCGCGCTGGTGGACAAGTTTGTCAACCGGGGCCTGCTGGCCCGGATTCCGATTGAGCTGCCGGACCGCATGCCCGACTACGGCATGATCACGCGCCTGGGCGAGCCGCTCACCCCCTCCGCGCTGGCCTTCATGGACGTGATGCGGGAGATTGCAGGCAGCGCCGCCGACGCCAGCTGAGTGGGGCCGTCCCGCCCGCGGCGACCCACGCGTTTAGCGCTTCAGACCAGGCTGTCGCGCGTCTGAACGCCGTCCACCAGGCGCTCAATGCCCAGCGGGTTGTCGTTCTTCAGCGCATCAGGCAACAAGGCGTCCGGGAAGTTCTGGAAGCAGACCGGGCGCAGAAAGCGGTCGATTGCCAGGGTGCCCACCGAGGTGCCACGCGCGTCGGAGGTGGCCGGGTAAGGACCACCGTGCACCATGGCGTCGCAGACCTCCACCCCTGTCGGATAGCCGTTCAGCAGCAGGCGGCCCACCTTCTCTTCCAGCAAGGCCAACAGGTCCACGGACGCCAGCAGGTCGGCGGGCTCGCCGATCAGCGTGGCCGTCAACTGACCCTGCAGACCCTGCAAGGCGCGCATCAGTTCCGCCCGATCCGCCACCTCGACCACCACGGTGACCGGGCCGAAGACTTCTTCTTGCAACAAGGCATCGCCCGCCAGCAGCAGACTTGCATCGGCCTTGAAGACCTGGGCTTGCGCCTGACGTCCGGTTTGCGCTTGACCTGCCAGGCGCGTTACGCCCGGGTGCGCCAGCAACGCCTCAAGACCATGGCAATAGCTGGCCAAGGTGCCGGAATTGAGCAGGGTCTGCGGCGCCGCCTCGCGCATCCGCAGGCAGAGACTCTCGACAAAGGCATCAAACTCCGGCGAGCGGAGACCGATCAC
The DNA here is from genome assembly GCA_903938955.1 of uncultured beta proteobacterium. The sequence goes on from CAJAFJ010000213.1 coordinate 3,620, forward strand.
CAAACCCGGGTTGGTGCAAAACTGCCCGGCCCCCTGCAACACCGACGCCGCCAGCTCGGCGGCCACCTGCTCGCCGCGCACCTGCAGCGCGCCGGGCAACACCACCACCGGGTTGATGCTGCTCATTTCGGCAAACACCGGAATCGGTTGCGGACGCGCTGCCGCCATGTCGCACAGCGCCCGCCCGCCCTTCAGGGAACCGGTGAAACCGACGGCCTGAATCGCAGGGTGTTTGACCAGCCATTCACCCACGCCACCGCCGTAGACCATGTTGAACACGCCGACCGGCATGCCGGTCCGCACGGCGGCACGAAGCATGGCATCGGCCACCCCTTCGGCCGTGGCCATGTGGCCGCTGTGTGCCTTGAACACAACCGGGCAACCGGCCGCCAGTGCGGCAGCGGTGTCGCCGCCTGCGGTCGAAAAGGCCAGCGGAAAGTTGCTGGCCCCGAACACGGCCACCGGGCCAACGCCGATACGACACTGGCGCAAGTCCACGCGCGGCAGCGGCGTGCGCTGGGGCTGTGCGCGGTCGATGCGGGCGCCGAGGAAATCACCGCGCCGCAGCACTTTGGCGAACAGACGCATCTGGCCGCTGGTGCGGCCACGCTCGCCCTGAATACGCGCCGCAGGCAAGGCAGTTTCGCGGCAGACGGTCGCAACAAAGACGTCGTCCAGCGCATCCAGCTCGTCGGCGATGGCCTCCAGAAACTCGGCCCGACGCACCACCGGCAGACCGCGGTAGGCTGGGAATGCGGCGGCGGCAGCCTGGGCGGCGGCATCCACTTCCTCGACCGTGGCCTGCATAAAGTGCTGCGGCAGCGCCTCGCCGGTAGTGGCATCCAGGCTGCGCAGAACGACGGTGCCGGCCGCGCTGCGGGCGCCACCGATGTAGTTGTAGCCAGTGTGATTCGACATAGTGATTCCTTTAGGGGGGATACGCCGGGTGCGCTGAAGCGCCCGGCAGGGGACTGAAAGTGAATGGCCCCGAGATGAGGCCTTGGCGTGGCGTCTGGCAGCACATCCAGGCACTTCTTTGCTGCTGATTCTAGGAAAACGGCCCCGATCTTCCCAATGACAAATTCGAAGCGATCCATAACCAAACGTTATTGTCACAGGCATCATCGCGCGGCGTGGTGGCCTTTAGCATCCTGAAGGGTGGAGAGCATGGCTAGGGAAAATTTCGCGCAGGTCGCCAAAAGTTAACGCAGACAAGCCGATGGACTTCGCCTACAGTTGCTATCTGATCCAACACCGCAAGGAATGGCGGCGGTGAGAGACCGACATGTCCTGAGTGGGGGCACCATGTCGATGGGTGAAGTCTCTATCTGGCATGTTTTCTGCATGTCAATCATGCTTGAATTACCAAGGATAGACAGATGAACCTTCTGACAGCCATTCACCGTGTCGATTTGCTCGGCGGATTGCAAGCGTCGCTGCGCGGCCTTACCTCGACGATCGCGCCGGTGTTGTTGTTCGTCACCCTGCTGGGCCCGCAAGCCATGGCTGCGAGCTTCTGGGCGACGGTAATCACAGCCACCCTGATTCCGGCCGTGCACATGCTGCTCAAGAGCAAGTCAGGCGTGATACCGGGGGCACGCATGGCGTCCCTGGCGGCCTACATTAGCTTGGTGGTTGCCTTGACGGATGCGGCGGGCCATGCCTCAGGTCATGCCACCGCCATGAATCTCAGTGCCGAGCAGTTGCGCCTGGGTCTGGCCGCCGGCAGCCTTATGTTCATGGCCGCCAGTGCGCTGATCTGGCTGATCGGGGCGCTCGGCTTCGGTAATTTGTTCAAGATGATTCCCATGCCGGTCACCTCAGGCATCAGCAACGGGACTGCTTTGCTGTTATTGACGCTGGCCGTCGACAAGCTGACGCATAACCACCAGGCCGTTTTCACGGCCGCAATCATGGTGGGCTGCTTTCTCATCTGGCCCTTCTTCCAGGCCAGGTCAAAGCCGCTGGCCCGCGTGCCGGCGGTGGTGATGTCCCTGCTAGCCGGGCTGGCCGCCTCCATGCTGACGGAGTCGCCTTTTCAAATGCCCATGCCATCGGGCACACCGGATTGGTCCTGGGTGTCGGTGCGACTCTGGTCCGAATTGCCGCAGAACGAGCTAGGCCACCTGATCGGCCTGGGCTTGCCCAACTTCCTGACCCTGGCGCTGGTGATGATTCTGGAGACCTTCACCGCGGCCAATGAAATGGAGCGGCGCTTCGGTGTTCGCGTCAACGCCAACCGCGAGTTGATGGTGCTGGGCGGGTCCAATATGGTGAGTGCCTTGCTGGGCGGCGTACCTTGTACCGGGCACAACTCGCGCAGCATTGCCAGCTGGCTGGCCGGTGGGCGGGGTACGCAGGTGGCGTTGATCGGGCTGTCATTGACCGGCGTCCTGCTGCTGACCCTGGGTCCATGGCTGTTGGCGCTGCCGGTCGGCATGGTGGCCGGATTGCTGCTGCTGCAGTGTCTGCTGATGGTCGAACGTGAAGTGTTTCACCGGATATGGGAGATGATCCACACCCGCCAATGGCGTCAGGAGGGGACGTCTGATCTGGGGTTCTGGACCTCCATCGTGATCACGGTGGTTGAATATATTGGCGACTTGGTTTGGGCTTGCTCCGTGGGCATCGGCTTGTCATGCCTGGTGATCCTGCGGCGCGTCTCGGACAGCCTCACCGCGCGTTGGGCTTACCTGGACCATCACCGATCACACCGTGTTCGCAGTTTCGATGAGAACACCGCGCTGAACCAGCAATTCAACCGGGTCGGCGTGCTGCGTCTCAGCGGTCATCTGTTTTTTGGCAACAGTATCCGCTTGACGCAATTGGCCGATGAGCTCAAGTCGGGCGCCCTTGCGGTTGTCATTGATGTCAGCCGTGTTCGCGATGTGGACCCCAGCGGTCTGGACGCACTGACGTGGCTGATCCGCGCGCTGCTCGAACAGAAAACCCGCGTCGTCATTGCCGGGTTGACGCAGACGCATTCGCCGGAACTGCGCAAGGACTTGGGTGCGATGAAACACATTCATCTGGCGATCGATCTGGATCGCGGCCTGGAATTTTGTGAAAACCTGGTTCTGGCAGAAGCCCCGCAGCATGCGGGAGCCCTGCTTCAGCAGGCGTTGTTGGACAACAGCCTGCTGGAAGACCTGACGCCGCGCGAGCGCCAAATGCTGTTGACGCTCGGCCAACCGCGTGAAGTGGCCAAAGGCGAAGCCTTGTTTTTAAAAGGCGACAAAGCCGACGGGGTGTGGTTGCTGCAACAAGGCTTTGTCAGCATTTTGTCGGGTGGCGAACATTCCACGCGTTTTTCCACGCTGGGACCGGGCCAGTTTCTTGGCGAAATGAGCCTGATTGATGGCAAGCTACGGTCCGCCACAGCGCTGGCCGACAGTCCCGTGCGCGCCCTGTTGCTGGATCAGGAAGCCATCGCCACCTTGGCACAACAGGAGCCCGATGCGGTTTGGAAGATCATGCGCAACATCGCCAGATACCTGTCCTACCGCATGCGCAGTGCCTCGGAGTTGTTGGCCGTCGAGGCCGTCACGACCTGAGTCGTGGCCGAGCAGCCAGATCAGGGCTTTAGAGAGCAAACTTTCCAAAAAAAGAAAAAGCCCAGTCAAATCAATGACTGGGCTTGGGTTGTTTACAACTTAAAAGTTGTTTCGGTCAGAACGGAATGTCATCATCCATGTCATCAAAGCCGCTGCTCGGCCGTGATGGTGCTGGCGCCTGACGCTGCGCTGGGGCAGGTGCCTGGGGGCGCGAAGCGGGCGCGGGACGGGAATAGCCACCGCCACCGCCGCCAGAACTGCCACCGCCATAGCCGTCATCGTGACCCGAAGGTTCGCCCATACCCTGACGGCTGCCCAGCATCTGCATCTGGTCGGCACGGATTTCGGTGGTGTATTTTTCCTGGCCGTCTTTGTCGGTCCACTTGCGCGTGCGCAGGCTGCCTTCGACATAGATTTGCGCACCCTTGCGCAGGTACTGTTCCACAATTTCGGCCAGACGACCGTTGAACACAATGCGGTGCCACTCGGTGGCTTCCTTCATTTCATTGCTTTGCTTATCTTTCCACTTGTCGGTGGTAGCGATAGTGACGTTGGCCACGCGGTCGCCATTGGGGAAGGTGCGCACTTCGGGGTCGCGCCCCAGGTTGCCGACCAAAATGACTTTATTGACTGATGCCATGGTTTTCCTTGATTCTTGAGTTATGCGGTATGTCCCGCAAAATATCGTGTTGGATTATCCTGCCTTTGGCGCCGGCCCGGTCGGTTTCAGCACCGGCGGCGTGCTCATCGGCCAAGCCACCACCAGCCACAACAGCATGACGACCGCGCAAACGCTGAACAGGCCCTGGGCACCCAGGTGCTTCATCAACCAGCCGCCGGTCACGCCGCCGACAAAAAACCCGAGCGACTGCAGCGTGTTGTAAACCCCCATCGCCGCGCCCCGGGCGTTGGCCGGTGCCACGCGCGAGGCCAGACTGGGCTGCGTCGCCTCCAATATATTGAAGCCGCAAAAAAACATAAACAGCAAAACCGCCAAGGCGCCCAGGCTGGGCGAACCGGCAGACACCGCCCAAAAGCCCAGCTGCACCACGCTGATCAGCCCGACGGCGGTTAAAAACACGGCGCGCAGGTAACCGCGCTTTTCCATCGGGAACACACCGCCCATGATGACAAACGAGCCCAGTACCGCCGGCAGATACACCCACCAGTGGTGCTCCCGGGCCAAGCCCGCTTGCACCAGCATGGCAGGCACCGCCATCCACATCGCCAACTGGACCGCATGCAGCACAAACACGCCAAAATTCAAGCGCAGCAAGGCGGGCAGGCGCAGCACGTCAGCCAGACGGCCGCGCGGCAGGTTTTTATGTTCCTGCGGCTCGGCCGGCACCCACCAGATCACCACGGCAATACCGGCCAGCGCCAGGCTGCAGGTCATGGCAAACAGCCCGGTCAACCCGATGTACGCCACCAGCAAGGGCGCCACCACCAGCGACAGGGCAAACATCAGGCCAATGCTGGCGCCCACCAGCGCCATCGACTTGGTGCGCACCTC
>CAJAFJ010000214.1 GCA_903938955.1 uncultured beta proteobacterium
CGATCAAGAAAAAAATTGGGTCGGCCTTTCCGGGCAGTGAAGTGCTGGAGATGGAAGTCCGCGGCCGCAACCTGTCAGAAGGTGTGCCGCGCAGCTTCACGATCTCAAGCAACGAAATCCTGGAAGCCCTGACCGACCCGATCAACAACATTGTGTCGGCCGTCAAAAACGCGTTGGAGCAAACGCCCCCCGAGCTGGGTGCTGACATTGCCGACCGCGGCATGATGCTCACCGGCGGCGGCGCCCTGTTGCGTGACCTGGACCGTTTGCTGGCCGAAGAAACCGGCCTGCCGGTGCTGGTGGCGGAAGACCCTCTGACCTGCGTGGTGCGGGGTTGCGGCATGGCACTGGAGCGGATGGACCGCCTGGGCTCCATTTTCACCAGCGAATAAGCGTCAGGTGCAGCGATGCCTCTAGGTACGCTAGACGGCACAGCGCCCGCGTTCTTCCGGCAGGGCCCCTCGGCCCTGTCCAAACTGATTTTCTTCAGTGCGCTGGCCCTGTTTTTAATGGTGGCCGATACCCGGCTTGAGATTGCCAAGCCCGTGCGCGTGGCCTTGGCCACCGCGCTCTACCCGGTGCAATGGCTGGCCATGCGCCCGGTGGTGTGGACTCAAACCAGCGGCAAGTACCTGGAGACGCTGACCACGTCCCAAGCCAGCGAAGAAGCGGCACGCCGTCAATTAGGCTTGCTGTCGCAGCGCGCCAATCAAGTCGAGCACCTCACGCTGGAGAACACGCGCCTGCGCCAACTGCTGGCCCTGCGTGAACGCTTGACCACGCCCTCCCAGTCCGCGCAGGTGCTCTACACGCCGCTGACCCCTACACCCGCAAAGTCATCATCGACCGGGGTCAGGCCGCAGGCGTGGTGGCCGGTTCGCCGGTGCTGGATGAAGCCGGCGTGCTGGGCCAGGTGACCCGGGTCTACCCGCTGATCAGTGAAGTCACCCTGGTGACCGACCGGGACCAGGCCATTCCGGTCATGAACACCCGCACCGGCGCACGCGGTGTCGCGTTTGGTGACTCGGCCCTGCGGGCCAGCGGACTGGAGCTGCGCTTCATGTCCGCCAACGCTGATGTGCAAGCCGGTGACCTGCTCACCACCAGTGGCGTGGACGGCGTTTACCCGCCCGGCCTGCCGGTGGCCCGAATCGCCAAAGTGGAGCGCCGCGTGGACTCGGCCTTTGCCCGCATCACCTGCACCCCGCTGGCGCTGGTCGCGGGCGTCGGGCACGTCATGGTGCTGCAACCGGTGACGACGCAAATGACCCCGCGCCCCACCGAGCCTACGCCCCTGACCCCTCTCAAGAAAGGCGGCAAAAAATGATCATGCGCCCGGGCCATCAACTGCTGCTGCCAGCCAACCCCCTGTTTATTTGGGGCAGCCTGCTGGTCACGCTCATTCTGGTCATGCTGCAAAACATGGGACCCTGGGGCCGCGCCGCCTGGCTGCCGGATCTGCTCGCCCTGGTGTTGGTGTTCTGGAGCATTCACCAACCGCGACGCATCGGCGTCGGTGTGGCCTTCTTTTTCGGGCTGTTCATCGATGTGCATCAGGGCGCGATGCTGGGCCAGCATGCCCTGAGCTACACGGTGCTGAGCTTTCTGGCGATCGCGATTCACCGTCGGCTGCTGTGGTTTCCAGTGCCCTCGCAGGCCTTGCAGGTGTTGCCGCTGTTTGTCGCCATGCACGCGATTGAGCTGATCGCGCGCCTGCTGTCGGGCGCGGCCTTCCCTGGTTTTCTGCTGGTGCTGGCCCCTTTGATTGAGGCCCTGCTGTGGCCGGTGGTGAGCGTGATTCTGCTGGTGCCGCAACGCAGAACCCCCAACCCCGATGCCCATCGCCCGCTCTAAACCATGATGGAGATGCGTAACATTGAAGCCGACCTGTCTCGGTTTCGGGCCCGCGTGCTGGCGGCCAGCTTCATTGTGGTGGTCTGCTTTTTACTGGTCGCCGCCCGGCTGGTCTATCTGCAGGTGATCCGCCATGACGACCTGATGGAGCAGGCCGAAAACAACCGCACCGCCATCGTGCCGATCGTGCCCAACCGGGGGCTGATTCTGGACCGCAACGGCATTGTGCTGGCCTCCAACTACTCGGCCTACACACTGGAAGTCACGCCCTCCAAAATTGGCAATCTGGAGCAAACGATGGATGACCTGGCCCAGGTGCTGGACATCACGCCGCGTGACCGGCGCCGCTTCAAAAAGCTGCGCGAAGAGTCCAAAAGTTTCGAGTCTCTGCCCCTGCGCACCCGCCTGAGCGATGAAGAGGTCGCCAAATTTGCCGCCCAGCGCTACCGTTTTCCGGGCGTGGACATCAAGGCCCGGCTGTTTCGCAACTACCCCTATGGCGAGCTGGCCAGCCATGTGATTGGTTACATCGGGCGCATCAACCAGTCCGAAAAAGACAAGCTGGACGACTCCGATGAGCAAGCCAATTACCGCGGCACGGAGTACATCGGCAAGCTCGGTGTCGAGCAAAGTTTTGAGGCCCAGCTGCACGGCGTCACCGGCGTGGATTCGATGGAAACCTCGGCCGGTGGCCGTGCCACCCGCATACTGGCCAGCAGCCCGGCCACCCCGGGCAACACCGTCAAGCTGTCCATCGACATCAAACTGCAGCACTTGGTAGAGACCTTGTTTGGCGAGCGCCGGGGTGCCCTGGTCGCCATCGAGCCCAAGACCGGCGAGGTGCTGGCCTTTGTCAGCAAACCCACGTTTGACCCCAACCTGTTCGTCGAAGGCATCGACAGCGAAAGCTGGCAAGCCCTCAACGAGTCGCCCGACAAACCCCTGCTCAACCGGGCGCTGCGCGGCACCTACCCGCCCGGCTCCACCTACAAACCGTTCATGGCGCTGGCGGCGCTGGAGACCGGCCTGCGCAAGCCGGAGCAATCGATTGCCGACCCCGGGTTTTTCATGCTCGGCAACCACCGTTTTCGCGACGACAAAGAGGGCGGGCACGGCATGGTCAACATGTACAGCTCCATCGTCCATTCCTGCGACACCTACTACTACTTGCTGGCGAACGACATGGGCGTGGACGGCATTCACACCCAAATGCAGCGCTTTGGTTTTGGCGACCTGACCGGCATCGACATCTTCGGCGAAGTGCGCGGCCTGCTGCCCTCAACCGACTGGAAACGCCGGGCCTACAAGCGCCCCGAGCAACAAAAATGGTATGCCGGCGAAACCATCTCGCTCGGCATTGGCCAGGGCTACAACAACTTCACCATGCTGCAACTGGCCTCGGCCACCGCCACGCTGGCCAACAACGGCGTCAAGATGAAACCGCATCTGGTGAAAGAAGTGGTGGACATCATGACGCATGCCCCGACCACCACCACACGGGAATCGGGGGGCCAAGCCGTGGCCAAAGCCGCGAACATTGAGATCATCAAAAAAGCCATGGTGGGCGTGAACATTGAAGGCACCTCGGCGTCGAGCTTTCGGGGTGCGCCCTACACCAGCGGCGGCAAGACCGGCACGGCGCAGGTGATTCAGATCAAGCAGAACGAGAAATATTCAGCCTCGAAAATTGACGAGCGCCACCGCGATCACGCGCTGTTCACGGCCTTTGCGCCGGCAGAAGACCCGCAAATTGTCATCGCCATCATTGTGGAAAATGCCGGTTTTGGCGCCCAAAACTCCGCCCCGATTGCGCGCCGGGTGATTGATTACTGGCTGATGAAGCAGTACCCCAGCGTGGAAGACATTGCCGCCGTGCAAAAAGCCCAGGCCACGACGCCGATTGGCAAGCCCCGCCCAATCGCCGAGGTGCCTTGGCCACCGGGCGCTCCCGCCATCGCACCGGCGCCGGTCCCGGCCGCCAGCGCAGCGCAAACCAGCGCCTCCGCCGTCAAGCGCCCGTAACCCGGTCCCGCCCGGTCTGCTTGGACTGGTACAGTGCCGCATCGGCACGCTCCACCAGGGCTTGCGCATCGTCACCGGGTTTGAGCACCGCCACACCGGCCGACACCGTCACCGTCAGTACCACTTCCTGGGTGCGCCGATCACGAATTTTCATGGAACGGGTCTTCAAACGCACGATCTCGGCCAGCGCCATGGCGGCTTCCCGCGTGCTTTGGGGCATCAAAATGGCGAACTCTTCCCCGCCATAGCGGGCACAGGCGTGGCTCGGGTTCGTCACGCAGCTGCGCAAGACCTCGCCCAGCGCCTGAATCACGCGGTCGCCCATGACGTGGCCATGGGTGTCGTTGACCTTTTTAAAGTGATCAATGTCGAGCATGATCAGGCCATGCACTTTGCCGGACTCGGTAGGCTCGGCCAGCATCAAGGCCAGTTGTTGATCAAAGCCCTTGCGATTCAACACCCGCGTCAGGGGGTCCAGCACCGCTTCGTCGCGCGCGCGCACCAAATCCCGCTGCAGCAAATCCATTTCCTGGCGACTGGTCAGCAGTTGCTGCTGTAGCGCCTGAGCCGAGCTGCGCATGTGCGCCGTGTCGGCCAGCGCCTGCGTCACCAGCGCGGACATGGCCGTTACGTCCTGGTTGGTCAGCGCCGCCGACAAGCCCTGCAACTGTTCCCCGAAAGCGCCCGCGTGATCGCCCGTGCGCAAGGCGCTCTCGGCGATGCCCACCATCACACGCTGAAACTCACCACTGATGCGGTGCATGGCGGCCGGATCAACGTCCGCCACATAAGTCTGGTACAGCTGACCGATCAGCTCGTCACTGAGTCGGACCTGCTTCTGGGTCAGCTCCTCAATGGCCTGCGTCAGGCGGGTGTTGATACCCGACGCGAATTCGTACCAGACCGTGAACGACACCGGGTTGAACGCCGCATCGTGTTGCCCCATCAAGGCCAGTACGCGCCTGAGCAGTTCAGCGCTTTGCTCTTTTGTTTCTTTGTATCGCAAGAGGATCTCCAACATAGGGGGCTTATTTTGCAGCAGTCAACGCAAAAAGGCGTCATAGCCGGTTTTTAAAATCAGCGCGCTCACCACGCCGATGAACACGACGCGCACAAAGCCCGTGCCATGTTTGAGCGCCAGGCGGGTGCCCAGCAAGCTCCCCACCACATTGGCCACCGCCATGGCCACGACAAAATGCCACCAGACATGACCTTTGATGACGAAAAGAATCAGCGATGCCACGTTGGTGGTGGTGTTGATCAGCTTGGCGCTGGCCGAGGCACTCAAAAAATCGTAGCCCAGCAGGCGCACAAACAAGAAGACCAAAAAGCTGCCCGTGCCCGGCCCAAAGAATCCATCGTAAAACCCGATACCCGCGCCGATGGCGCAAGCCACCAACGTCTCTTGGCCGCCCGAAAAGCGCGGCGCATGGGTGCGGCCCAGGTCTTTTTTAAACAGCGTGTAAATCAGCACCGCCAGCAGAATGAGCGGCAACAGCTGGCGCAAAAAATGGGGTGACACCACCGTCACCAGCCAGGCCCCGGCAAACGCGGCCACAAAACCGGCCCCCGCAGCGGGCAACAACGCGGCCCAACGCATCTCAACCCGGCGGCTGAATTGCCAAGTGGCAAAAGCCGTGCCCCAGACCGAGGCACCCTTGTTGGTGCCAAACAGCGTGGCCGGGGGCGCGGTGGGGAAGACGGCGAACAGGGCGGGCACCAGAATCAAGCCGCCGCCGCCCACAATTGAATCAATAAAACCAGCCAACAGCGATGCCAGCGAGACAATGAACAGTTCCATGCCGGCATTGTCGCACCCGGATTTTTCGCCTTTTTGCGCGCCTCGCCACCCCACTCACGTCAACGCTGACGCGGGCGTGATGGCAAGGCGGTGCGGGTTAAAACTGGTAGCCGATACCGACCGTGCCGAGGGTTGCATAGGGCTTGAACGATCCGCCCTCAATACTCTTGGTTTTGAATTCGGTTTGCGCAAACTCCACCTGGAAAAACAGGTTTTTATCCAGCTTGGCACGCATACCCAAGCCATAGCCCACCCCTTCAAAGTCCTCGCTGGCACTGGACCCGTTACCAGAAACCTCAACCTTCATCCCGTGGTAGGCCAACTTGGCGTAGACCAGCGTTGAGTTGCTGAAGGCATAACCGGGCTCGATATAGACCGAATACATATCTTTGCCCTTCACTTCAAAGCTGTTGCCGCCTGACGAAAACGACCCGCCCTTCAAATCCCCCAGGTGGTAAGTTACACCCAGACCCAAGACGGCACTGTTGCTCAGAACAAAACCATAGCCAGCCTGCAGACTCGCATTTTGTGAGTGGTCACCTATTTTCAGGGAACCATCGACGGTGCTGACATCGGTGGATGCGTTGGCCAGATGGCCGTTCAAAGCCACACCGAAACCGGCAAAATTCTGAGCTTGAGCAAACGCTTGTGGTGACACCAACGTGGCGGCAATGGCGGCGGCAATAAGAACTCGTTTCATGTTTAAACCTCTTCAAGTGGACGTGTCAATACGCTGACACACGGAAAACAGCCCCGAACGACCTGTCCCGGCGCCTATTTTTCCGGCAAGGTCCCACTTTGCAATTGCCAATTCTCAACACATGAGAGGCTTGAAATGAAAAAAGGCACCGGGGTTGCCGGTGCCTTTTTCAAGCGCTTATGCGAGTTGCATGCGTTACTTTTATTGTGTGCCCGTAGGCTTTGTCTCCTGGGCCGCTCTCCTTCAGCAGACTTGAAGTCTGTGACGATTGGC
>CAJAFJ010000215.1 GCA_903938955.1 uncultured beta proteobacterium
CGGAGAATGTGTTGCGGGCGTTGACAGAGGCGGAATCCCCCAAAGCAAAGGCTAGGCGTCAAGCGCTGCCTGTTTAACAGGCAGCGCTGGCAAACCCGCATGGATACTGGGTTTGGCGACTTGCACCGGCGGCAATCCACAAACTTATCCACAGAAATTGTGGATGCTGCATCGAAGCCAGCGGCGCTGCCCACCCGTTGCACAGCCCGCCAGCCGCTTCCAAAAGCGCTAACACAAACCACTAACCAGACAAACCACCGGCCGTAAATTTATAGTAAATAAGCTTGCAGCACATATACCATATGCACTTACAGCTATTAATAATATAGCATCTATACTTCAAATGCGGCTGGAACGACTCCCATGCCTGTTTTACAGGCACCGTTTGGGAACCCGCATGGATACTGACTTTGAGCGCTTAGCCCCAAGGCGCTCCCCAGAGTTATCCACAAAATATGTGGAGAGAGTGAAGCAGTTCTGGCGCGCGTTGAATTGCGTATTGGGAATAAAGGGTTTGAGGTGTTGGCGGTAGCTTTGCAGCGGTTTCGGTCATTCAGAAATCCGCAGGTTTTTCGGTGTGCATTACGTTGGGCATCGCCGTCACCTGCCTGCAAACTACGGACTCCGAGTTAAACCAATGTCCATTTTCGCCAGCGCAGCCATCGGCTCACCGGCCCCGCTACCCGAGCGATCGGTCGATCCGCTCATCACTGAGCGCACAGTCTTCAGCGCCGACAGAACTCACCGCTTCGCGCTCTTTCGGCATTGGAGCAATCCAGAAGACTACGCTTGCGGCATCAGCATGAACCCCTCCGGTGCAGCGGAAGATGTGACCGATCCGACTGTGGCTGGCATGGTCCGCCGAGCTCAAGAGCACTGGGGCGTCGGCGCCTACTACCAACTCAACATCATGTCCATTCGCGGCACCTACTCGTCGGACTTGGCTACAACGGCGATGGTCAACCTCCCGGAGAACGATGAATGGATTCGACGAATCGCGGCCAATGCCAGAATCGTTGTGGTGAGTTGGGGGAATCCCGGTCACAAGTCAGGCCGTGGAGCCACGGTGGAGACGATCCTTCGCGAAGTGTGCGACCCGGCGAAGGTCTTTTGCTTCGGTAGGAATAAGAACAAGTCTCCGGTCCATCCTCTCTATCAACGGCTTGACGCGCCATTGCTGCCATATTTTGAATAGGCTCCATGTGCTCACAGCCCAGCCGGCCGATGTTTAACCTATCGTGCAAGCGAACCCTGTACTAGCATTTCGTAGCCACAAGGCTACAATAAATCATGTACAGCGTGATCGAAACCGAAGAGTTCAGCGAATGGCTGACCAAGCTTAAAGACATACCCACTCGTATTTGATTGGCGCGTCGGCTCAACAAAGCACGGCTCGGCAATTTGGGCGACTTCAAACCAGTAGGTGACGGCGTGTTTGAAATGCGGGAATTTTTCGGTCCGGCTGGCGTATGTACTACGTGGAGCGCACAGGCGCTTTGATCGTCATGCTTGGCGGTGGTGATAAATCCAGCCAAGCCCGCGACATTGAGCGGGCCAAACAACTCGCCAAGGAGTGGCAATGAGCAAGATGAAGACCCGGCCATTTGACATGGCCAACTACCTGACAAGCGAAGCAGACATTGCTGAATACCTTCGCCAAGTACTGGAGGACGGCGACCCGATCGAATTGGCTGCCGCCTTGGGCGATATTGCCCGCACCCGCGGCATGACGCAATTGGCCAAAGACACGGGACTTTCACGCGAGAGTCTGTACAAAAGCCTCTCCGGTGAACGGGCTCCCAGCAGCGATACCTTGTTCAAGGTCATGCGTGCACTGGGGTTCAAACTGACGCTGCAGCCAGTGACCCCGACATAATTCAGCCCACAAGCGCCCTGCCCTACAGTGACATCAACCAGAATTTGCTATCTGAGTCCGTCTAACCGACGCAGAAACCTGTATCAACCCGCCCGCAGCGGCTTGAGCAAATCGTTCAGCCCGTTGTGGTCAATCTCGTTCATCAGCATCAGCAAGCGGCCGATCTCGCCTTTGGGCACGCCTTCACGCGCAAACCAGCGTAAATAATTGCCCGGCAGGTCGGCGATGATGCAGCCCTTGTGTTTGCCAAAGGGCATTTCGCGGGTCACCAGCAGTTGCAGGTCTTCGGGCTGCATGCCTAGCCCCCGGCGCGCTTGACGACCAGGCCCTGCGCCTTGAGCAGTTCAATGACGCGGTCGCAGTGGTCGCCCTGCACTTCAATCACGCCGTCCTTGACCGTGCCACCCGAGCCGCAGGCGGTTTTAAGTTGCTTGCCCAAGGTCATCAGCGCCAGCGGCTCCAGCGCCAGGCCTTTCACCAGCGTCACGCCCTTGCCGGCGCGGCCTTTGGTTTCGCGCGAGACGCGCACCACACCGTCGCTGGACGGTTTGGCCTTGGCGGCGTTGCAGCTGCAACTGGCCGTGGGTTGGCGACACACCGGGCACATGCGCCCACTGTCGGTGGAGTAGACCAAGCCGCCGCTTGCAAATCTGGATTTCATGGGTGAGGAAAGGTAAATAAGTGAAGACGGATTGTCGGAGAAATTTCAGGCCAACACCGGCAGGTATCATTCCAGATCGTTATCACCACTAGGAGCACCCCATGGCGCTGATGGACTTCATCAAGAAACAGTTTATTGACATTATTCAGTGGACCGAAGACGCAGACGGCACGCTGGCCTGGCGTTTTCCGATGGCTGACATGGAGATTCAAAACGGTGCCCAGCTGGTGGTGCGCGAATCGCAAATGGCGCTGTTTGTGAACGAAGGCAAGGTGGCTGACGTGTTTGGCCCCGGCACCCACAAGCTCACCACGCAAACGCTGCCGGTGCTGACCTACCTGAAGAACTGGGACAAGCTGTTTGAGTCGCCGTTCAAAAGTGATGTGTACTTTTTCAGCACGCGCCAGCAGGTTGACCAAAAGTGGGGCACGCCCCAGCCCATCACCATCCGCGACAAAGATTTTGGCGCCGTGCGCCTGCGCGCCTTTGGTAACTACAGCTTTCGCGTCACGGACCCCAAACTGTTTCACACCGAAATCTCGGGCACGCGCGAGCGTTACGAGGTGGGCGATCTGGATGGCCAGTTGCGCGGACTGGTGCTGCAAAACATCAGCAACGCCATTGCCAGCAGCGGCATCCCGTTTCTGGACCTGGCCTCCAACCAGCTGATGTTTGCGCAGGCACTCGCCACGCAACTGGCGCCTGAATTCATCAAGATTGGTTTGAAGCTCGAAGGCATGACGGTCCAAAACGTCTCCCTGCCTGAAGAGCTGCAAAAAATTCTGGACCAGAAAATCGGCATGGGCATGGTCGGCAACGACATGGCCAAGTTCATGCAATACCAGACGGCGCAGGCCATTCCCAAGTTTGCCGAAGGTGCAGCGGGCGGCGGCAGCGGCATTGCGGGTGACGCCATGGGCCTGGGTGCTGGTGTTGCCCTGGGCCAGGTGCTGGCACAAAACCTGGCTACCGGTTTGCAGGGCAGCGCAGCGGCCCCTGCGGCCAGCGCCCCAGCGGCCGTGGGCATGAAAGCCGAAGACGTGATGGCCACCCTGGAAAAGCTTGGCGAACTCAAAACCAAAGGCATCCTGACGCAGGAAGAGTTCGACGCGAAAAAGACCGAACTGCTCAAAAAACTGGTCTGACGCCTCCCAGTCGCGCTGCATGGCCACTGAACCCTCCCAACGCGCCTACCGGGCTCCCTGCCCGGGCTGTGGCGCGCCGGTTGATTTCCGCAGTGCGCAGTCCACCCACGCAGTGTGCGGCTACTGCCAAAGCATGGTGCTACGCCAGGGCGAAACCCTGTCGCGCATCGGCAAAATGGCCGAGCTGTTTGACGACCACAGCCCGCTGCAGTTGCAGACCAGCGGCAGCTGGAACAAAAAGGCCTTCACGTTGGTCGGGCGTCTGCAATACAAATACGGCGAGGGCACCTGGACCGAATGGCACGCGGTGCTGGACGACGGCAGTAGCGCCTATTTGAGCGAAGACAACGGCGCCTACGTCTTCAGCACAGCCATGACCACGCAGCGCGAGTTGCCAGAGGCCGAGCGCTTTCGGGTCGGCGGCAGCACCGCCATCAACGGCAAATCGTTCAGCGTCGCCTCCAACCAGCAAGTTGCCTTGATATCGGCGCAAGGCGAGTTGCCGCGCTTGCCCGCGCTGGGCCACTTGTTCGCCATGGTGGAGTTGCGCAGCCAGGAGTCGGGCGAAGTGCTCAGCATCGACTACAGCACGCAGCCTCCCAACGTTTCCATCGGCAAACCAGTGCAGCTGGACGACCTGGCGCTGGCGGGCTTGCGCAGCGGATCAATCAAAGACGAGAAGGGGCGCCAGTTCAACTGCCCCCACTGCGGTGCACCCGTGGCACCGCTGCTGGCCAGCAGCAAAAGCATCACCTGCGGCTCGTGCAACAGCCTGATTGATTTGTCGCAGGGGCTGGGCGCCGAACTCAAGCACGCGGTGCAGGACGAGCCGGTGGCGCCCCTGATTCCGCTGGGCAGCCAGGGTCCGTTTCAGGGCGTGCTGTGGCGGGTGGTGGGCTTTCAGCACCGCATGGGCACCGACCCCAGCGACCCCGATGAACAGTTTGGCTGGGAAGAATATTTACTTTACAACGCCAAGCGCGGCTTCATCTTTCTGGTGGATTCGACCGAGGGCTGGAGTATGGTCAAACCCGCCACCGGAGCGCCGGTGCTGAGCGACAGTGGCCAAAGTGCGACCTATCTCGGCACCAAGTACACCCTCAAGGAGCGCTACAACGCCGAAACCTCGTATGTGGCCGGTGAGTTTTACTGGCAGGTATCCCGCGGGCAAAAAACCTCGAACCGCGATTTTGTCAGTGGCAAAAGCCTGCTCTCGATGGAACAATCCGCCAACGAAGTGACCTGGTCCGTAGGCAACAAAATCGAGAGCGACACCGTGGCCAGCGCCTTCAAACTGACCAACCAAAAAGAACTGCTCAAGCGCAGCGACGCAGGCCCCGGCAGCACCGCCGTGGCCGTCAATGCGCGCACCGGCATCATAATTTTTGTGTGCATCGTGCTGTTGATTCTGGTCATCAGCCGCTGCTCCAGCTGCGACCCGGCCACCGAAAACTGCGCCAGCAGCACGCGCAGTTCAGGCGGATCGTTTGGAGGTTTCTCCAGCGGCGGCGGCCACAAGTAGCAAAACATTTTTTAAGGAG
>CAJAFJ010000216.1 GCA_903938955.1 uncultured beta proteobacterium
AACCTGCTCTGACTCACAAGGAGTTCTCAGCGCTGGGGGACCTTTTATGCAGCGCGGCTAATGCGACGCTGCTTTGGACCCTGTGAATGAAGGGAGATGTACAAATTTGCGTCACAGTAGTAACGCAGCTTTAGATTATGGCATGAATTCGGGTTTCTACCTAATCATTTAACTTAATGAAGTGTTGACGGTAGTGTTCCAGTTCATCAATGGACTCGTGCACGTCGGCCAACGCGGTGTGGCGCTGCTGTTTTTTAAACGAGCTATAGACCTCAGGCCGCCAGCGTTTGGACAACTCTTTGAGCGTGCTGACATCGAGGTTTCGATAATGGAAAAAAGCCTCCAGCTTGGGCATGTATTTAGCCAAAAAACGCCGGTCCTGCCCAATGCTGTTACCGCACATGGGCGAGCCTTTTTTGGGCACATAGTGACCCAGGAATTCAATCAACTGCTTTTCCGCCTCGGCCTCCAGCAGGGTCGAGGCCTTGACTTTGTCAATCAGGCCGCTTTTGCCGTGCGTGCCTTTGTTCCATTTATCCATCTTGTTGAGCTGCTCGTTGCTTTGATAAATCACCAGCACAGGGCCTTCGGTTCGGGTTTCGAGCTTGGGTCCGGTGACGACGACGGCGATCTCAATGATGCGGTCAACCTCAGGGTCAAGGCCAGTCATCTCACAATCAAGCCAGACAAGATTTTGGTCAGATTTGGCAAGCAAAATGCCGGATGATGGGGTGTTCGTCGGGTTCATAGGATGAATTGTCGCCGATGACCTAAACTTGGGCGCATGCCTGACTCGACCTTCTCCATCCCCTTTTCATTGGCAGTGACCTTTGCTTTTGCATTGACACTGACAGTCGGCCTACTGCTTAAATTCTGGCTCAGTTCCCGCCAGATTCGGCATGTGGCACAACACCGCGCAGAGGTTCCTGCAGCTTTCGCAGACACCATCACCCTGGCGGCCCATCAAAAGGCCGCTGATTACACCATCACCAAAGCACGCTTTGGCATGCTGGAGCTGGCCTTGGGCACGGTCGTCTTAATCGGCTGGACCCTGCTGGGCGGATTGTCCTTGCTGAATGAAATGTTGCTGGGCTGGCTGGGCGGCGGCATGGGGCAACAACTGGCCTTGCTGGCGGCATTTATCCTGATCAACGGCCTGCTCGATTTACCCATCACCCTCTACAAAACCTTTGTGATTGAAGAACGCTTTGGCTTCAACAAAATCACGCTCAAACTCTGGCTGCTGGATTTGCTCAAGTCGAGTCTGATTGGCGCCCTCATTGGCCTGCCAATTGCCGCGCTGATTTTGTGGATGATGGGCGCTGCGGGTAGCCTGTGGTGGCTGTGGGCTTGGGCCGTCTGGATGGGCTTTAATTTATTGCTGCTGGTGATTTACCCCACGTTCATCGCACCGCTCTTCAACAAGTTTCAGCCGCTCGAAGACGAGCTGCTCAAGACCCGCGTTACGGCACTGATGCAGCGTTGCGGCTTTGCGGCCAAAGGCTTGTTTGTTATGGATGGCTCTAAGCGCAGCGCCCACGCCAACGCCTATTTCACAGGCTTTGGAGCAGCCAAACGCGTGGTGTTTTACGACACCTTGCTGGCCAAACTTTCTGCCGACGAAGTGGACGCGGTGCTGGCGCACGAGCTGGGACACTTCAAGCACAAGCATGTCATCAAACGCATCCTGTCCATGTTTGGCATGAGCCTGCTCGGGTTTGCCCTGCTGGGCTGGCTGGCCATGCAAGTCTGGTTTTACACCGGCTTGGGTGTGCTACCCAACCTGGGCGCGCCCAACGATGCGCTGGCCCTGTTGTTGTTTATGCTCGCGATCCCGGTTTTCAGTTTTTTTATCGCCCCATTCTTTGCCCGACTGTCACGCCAACATGAGTTTGAAGCGGATGCGTATGCCGTGGCCCAAACCAGTGGCCCGGACCTGGCGACGGCGCTGCTGAAACTCTACGAAGACAACGCATCCACACTGACCCCCGACCCGCTGTATGTGAAGTTTTATTACTCACATCCACCAGCTTCCGAACGTCTGGCCCGCATGAGCGCCTGATCACGCAAAATGAATCAAGCCATGAAAACATCTGAAAAGACAAAAGACCCTCTGGCGCCAGTCAGACGTGCACTGACCGCAACACAAATAGTCGCCAAACTAGCGCACCTCGACGGCTGGACATTGAGCGGCGATGACGCGGCGGTGGCTATTGAAAAAACGTTCACCTTTGCCAATTACTATGAAACTATGGCGTTCGTGAATGCAGTGGCTTTCATTGCGCACGCACAAGACCATCATCCGGCGCTATCGATCCATTTCTCACGCTGCGTGGTGCGTTTCAACACCCATGATGTGGGTGGAATTTCAATCACTGACTTTGACTGCGCTACGCGCGTAGACGCCCTTCTGACATGACAGCCCACTACAAGGCCACCCCTTAATGCAAAGTGCAACGCTCGACAAAGGCCTGATCGTGGCCAACTATGGCCGCCATTTTCTGGTGGAAACACCTGAAGGCAAGCGTCTGATTTGCCATTCACGCGGTAAAAAAAGCCAAGGACTGGTGGGCGACCGGGTCTTGTGGCAAGCCTCGCGCGATGAGGGCACGATTGAGAAAATCGAAGAACGGAAAAACGTTTTTTATCGCCAGGATGAGATTCGGACCAAATCGTTTGCGGTTAATTTGGACCAGATCCTGATCCTGATCGCTGCCGAGCCCGAGTTCTCCAG
>CAJAFJ010000217.1 GCA_903938955.1 uncultured beta proteobacterium
ACGCCGCGCTTGATGCCGTTGCTGGGCGCCACGCCCAAGCCAGCGAGTTTGAGCTCGCCACCGGGCATCACCTCGGCCACCACCACCATCACCTTGGCGGTGCCAATGTCCAGGCCGACGACCAGATCTTTGTATTCTTTTGCCATATATATACCTGTTGTCTCTATTGCTTGGGTTGCCGTTTTGCCATTATTTTTTGGGCACCACGGCAGCGAGCGTGGTCACGCCCCGCAGCCGGATGGCATAGCCGGCGTCATGCCGTAAGTCTGCTGTTTCCAGGGCGTCAGGCTTGCGCCCGTAGCTGGAAGTCACCTGTGTCAAGGTCTTCAAAAATCGCTGGCTGCGCGCCATCACCTCAGGCACCGTGCCGCCGCCGAGTTCAATCACCGCGCCTTCGTCCAGCCCGGCGCGCCAGCCGCCGTGCACCGTCAACTCAAGCTGGTCCAGCGTCAAGTCCATATCTTCAAACAGGGGCGCCAGCGCCTGGTGCATCGCCAGTACCTGGGCCGCCTGGCCGTCGGGCCCCGTCAAACGGGGCATGGCCTCCTGATCGACCTCACCCACATTGGCTTCAAACACTTCGCCAAAGCTGTTGAGCATGCGGGATTCGCCCTCGGCACCCCAGTACGCCACGGCTTGGTGCTCTTGCAACTTCACATTCAAACGATTCGGGAATTCGCGGCGCACGATGGCGTGACGCACCCAGGGCACCGACTCGAAGGCCAGCCGCGCGGCCGTGAGGTCGAGCGTGAAAAACGTGCCGTGGAGCCGGGGCGCCACATTGGCGCGCAGGCTGACGGCGTTGTTGTGCGTGACCTCGCCGGTCACGGCAATACCGCCAATGGCAAACAGCGGGTGGCGCGCAATCCACATCACGCCCGCGCCCATGATCCCCAAGGCGAACGCCACCAACAAGGTGGAGGCCACCATGTTCATGAGTTTCACGTCCAAAGGCATGGGCAGGGGATTTTTCATGCGGCGACCGGGTAATCCAGGGTGGCGTGGCGCAGCACTTCAACACACAGCGCGGGGTAGCTGATGCCAGCCGCCTTGGCCGACATCGGCACCAGCGAGTGGCTGGTCATGCCGGGCGAGGTGTTGATCTCCAGCAAATAGGGCTTGCGCGTGCGGGCGTCAATCATCACATCGGCACGGGCCCAACCACGGCAACCCAGCACCCGGTAGGCCTTGAGCACCAGCGCCTGGATGTGGGCTTCTTCGCCCTCGGGCAAACCGCAAGGCACCAGGTACTGCGTGGTGTTGGTGAAGTATTTGTTGTTGTAGTCGTAGTTGCCCTCGGGCGCCACGATACGAATCACCGGCAGCGCCTGTGCGCCTTCGCCCGAACCCAGTACGGGGATGGTGACCTCGTCCCCGCTGATGAACTGCTCGCACAGCACCATGGCATCGTGCCGCGCCGCCAAGGCATAGGCAGCGGCGCATTGCTCGATGGACGTGACCTTGGTCAGGCCGATGGTGGAGCCTTCGCGGTCGGGCTTGACGATCATCGGGCTGCCCAGCGCGGCAAACGCCTGCTCGGTGGCCGTGGCGCTGTCCACTTGTTGCCACTCGGGCGTGGGCAAGCCTTCAGCGCGCCAGATGCGCTTGGTCATGACCTTGTCGATGGCGATGCTGGACGCCATGACACC
>CAJAFJ010000218.1 GCA_903938955.1 uncultured beta proteobacterium
TGCACCGCACCGGCCATTGGCTGGGCATGGATGTGCACGACTGCGGCGGCTACCTAGAACCGTCAGAGATCGGTAAAACCAGTGCGCGCAAGGACGCCCTCACCGGTGAAACCATCATCGACCGCCCGGCGCGCATTCTGCAAGCCGGCATGGTGCTAACCATTGAACCCGGTATTTACGTGCGCCCGGCAGACGGCGTGCCAGCGCAGTTTCACAACATCGGCATCCGTATTGAAGACGACGCCATCGTCACGGCCACCGGCTGTGAGTTGATCAGCCGCGGCGTGCCGGTCACCGTGGCCGAAATTGAGGCGCTGATGCGGGCTTAAAAAAACGATCAGGGCGCGCACCAAAAGCGTCGGTGCGCGCCCCGTGACCTGACGAAGGCTTGGGTTTACCGCTGTGCAGCAGAACGCTCGGCCAGGAATATCTCGATACGGCGGTTTTTGGCCCGGCCCGCGTCGGTGTTGTTATCGCCAATCGGTTCGCGAGAGCCGCGGCCGTCAATCTGAATCTGGCGCGCTGCCACGCCGCGTGACACCAGGTAATCGCGCGCACTGGCGGCCCGGTTCACCGACAGCGGGTTGTTGATGGCATCCGAGCCCGTGCTGTCGGTATGGCCGACGATGCGGATTTCCGTATTGGGCTGGCTGCTCAAGCCTTGCGCAAACTGGTCAAGAATCGGCTGCAGGTTGGGTTTGATGTTGGCGCGGCCCGTGTCGAACGAAATATCGCTCGGAATGTTCAGCTTGAGCTGGTTATCTGCGGTCTGCGTCACATCCACGCCAGTACCGGCGGTGGCCTGCTCCATGGCGGCCTTTTTCTGGGCCATCTGCGTTGACCAGATGTAGCCCCCCAACGCACCCAGACCGGCACCCACCGCGGCCGACCCCTTGCTGTCACCAATGGCAACGCCGGCCAGAGCGCCCAAACCGCCGCCAATGGCTGCACTGCGTTGTGCATCCGTCATGTTGGCGCAGCCGCTGATCAGCACCGCGACAGCGCTGAGACCTACAACGAGGGTACGGGTGCGTAATGTGATGCTGTTCATGGTTGATCCCTGTCAATGATGAGAAGAACTGACTGTAACGTTTCAACGTATCCCTATATTGCGTATTGACAAGTTATCTGGGCCGATGGGCAACTGTTGCGCCATGTCACACCCCGCATGGCGGCGCCCGGTCACGACGTCAACCATGACGACCACCGCTCAACCACTCGGATCACGCGGCAACGATTCGGACGGTTCCTATCGTCCATTTAGGCAAAAGCAATTGGCTCAATTAATAGTCTATGACTAAAATTTATTCATTGCTAGTTTAAATTAACTATCAAATTTTTAACCGACTGGAGCCTTTAATGACAAGCACGCAACGCCCCGAAATTAAAACCCTGGCCAATCTTGAGGCCGCCTTTGCGGGCGAATCGATGGCGCACATCAAGTACCGCTACTTCGCCAAACTGTCCCGCGACATGGGCGACGAAGACACCGCCCGCGCCTTTGAAGCCACGGCCGACCAAGAAGTCATGCACGCCTTTGGTCACCTCGACCTGCTTTATCCCAAAGCCAGCATGACACCGGCCAAAGCGTTGCAAATCGCCATTGACGGCGAAACCTATGAGTACAGCGAGATGTACCCCGGCTTTCGCCAAACTGCGGAAGAAGAAGGCCACGCGGCAGCCGTTGCGGAAATGAACGAGCAGATTGAAGAAAGCAAAGTCCACGCGGCCCAGTTCAAAGCCATGTTGGAAAAAGCCCAAAAACGCTTCGCCGCGCTCGCCAAGGTCGAAGAGCGCCACGCCAACCACTACAAAGCGCAGTTGGCCAAAGTGGCAACCCCGCTATCGGCCTGATTCACCACCCGCGCTCCCGTTAAAAGCACCCGGTTTTAACCAAACGCACCAGTCCCTTGGCTGGCGCCACATTCACCTTTAATTATTGGAACACCTCATGAAAACCTACCTTTGCATCGTTTGCGGCTTTATCTATGACGAAGCCACCGGCCGCCCTGAAGACGGCATTGCCGCCGGCACCCCATGGGCGCAAGTGCCCGAAAGCTGGGAATGCCCGGACTGCGGCGTCGCCAAAGCCGACTTTGAAATCGTAGAAATCTAAAACCACGAGAACCGCCCCATGACGCCCCCGATCATCATCATTGGCGCTGGCCTGGCAGGCTGGACCACCGTGCGCGAATTTCGCAAACTGGACGCCACCACGCCCGTGCTGTTGATCACTGGCGACAGCGGTGATTTTTACGCCAAGCCCTCGCTCTCCAACGCGTTCGCCCAGAAGCGCGGGCCCGAACAATTGGTCACCACCCTGGCGGCCAAGATGGCGGAGACGCTCCAAATCACTTTGCTGGCGCACACCCAGGTAGATGCCATCCACCCGCAACGCCGGACGGTCACCACCGCACAAGGCGAGTTTCACTACCGCCAACTGGTACTCACCACGGGCGCGCAGCCGATACGGGTGCCCATGGCCGGTGATGGCGCAGCGCAGGTGCTGTCGATTAATTCGTTAGCCGATTTTGGACAGTTTCACGCCCGGTTAACGGGTGCCGCCCTCGCGCCGCCGGCGGCTAAACACGTTGTGATCATGGGCGCGGGTCTGATTGGCTGCGAATTTGCCAATGATCTGGTGGCCTCGGGCTACCAGGTGAGTGTGGTGGACCCTTCAGGTGGACCGATTTCAGCGCTGTTGCCCAGTGACGCCAGCGCGCAGTTACGCGAAGCGCTGGCGGAGCGGGGCGTGACCTGGCACTTTGGCGCCACAGTGACATCCGTCAACACATCGCACACGCCAACGGCTGACCCACTTGCGCCACGCTGGCAGGTGGAACTGTCGAATGGACTCGTGGTTCTCGCCGACATGGTACTCAGCGCGATTGGTTTAAGAGCCAACACCCAGCTGGCCCAAGCCGCCGGTTTGCTGTGTGACCGCGCCATCGTGGTGGATGCCGCCCTGCAAACCAGTGCCCCGCACCTGTTCGCTCTCGGCGATGGCGCGCAATACGCCAGCGCGGGCCACCGCAGCCTGCCTTATGTGATGCCGATCATGAACGCAGCCAAAGCACTGGCCGCAACCCTCACCGGCGTGCGCACCGAGGTGGTTTTCCCGTTGATGCCCGTGGCCATCAAAACCCCGGCGCTACCGATAGTCGTGGCAGCACCGGCACCCGGCACCCCGGGGGACTGGCAGAACCTGGAGCCTGGGCTGTGGCAATTCATCGACTCAAAAGGCCAGATGCGCGGTTTTATCCTGAGCGGTGCGCAAACCAGCCGTCGTGCGGAGCAGGCCAAGCGAATGGCGGCCTGAACCTGCTGAACGGATACACAACTCGGGCAGCACTGGCGGCATTTTTTCGCATGGTGATACGTATATTCACGCACTAGGATTCTCTGGGGCCTAGGTCTACAATTCTTTTCCCCGACAAACGCTGCCCGGCGACCCTTTCGGTCATACTGGGTTCATTAAAGCAGGAGACAAATATGCCCCACACGACGGCCACCGCCGAAGAAAAACGCGCCATTTTGCGCCGCGCCGCGCTCGAATACCACGAGTTCCCCA
>CAJAFJ010000219.1 GCA_903938955.1 uncultured beta proteobacterium
CCGATGTTGACAAAGCGGTCATTGACTTAGAGTCACGCATTGCCGATTTAAGGCATGTCGAAGCCGACTTAGAAACAGTTCGCCAAGCGCATTACGCTGCGGGCGACCAGGTCAATCAGGCCCAAGGCTTGTTGTACGAAGCCAGTGCCGAAGTGGGCAAATTAGAGGCCGAAATCCGTTTCGTGGTTGAAGGTCGTCAGCGCGCAGAACAGCGTTTGGCCCAGTTGCAAGCTCAGTCAGCCGATTGGTCTGACCGTCAGATTCAAGCCGAAGCCGAACTCGAATCTTTGGCCGAACAAGCCTTGCAAGCCGAAGATCAAACCATGACCCTGGCCGCGCAAGTGGAAGACCAAGCGCAAGCCTTGCCCGATTTGGAAGAAGCCCTGCGGCACGCGCAAGCCAAGGCCAACGAACAGCGCGGCAGCGTGGTTCAAGTTCAGCAGCAAATTCAGGTGCTGGCCGCCGACCAGCGCAGCATTGAAGAACAAGCGCGCCAGTTCAGCACCCGCCGCGAACGCCTCACGGTTGACCGCAATGCTCTGGCCGCGCCCGATGAAGCCCGGCTGCTCAACCTGCAAAGCCAGCTGGAGCAGGCGCAGGAAACGGCCAGCATTGCCGAAGGCCGGCTGCATGAGTTGCAGGATGCCGTGCCGCAACTTGACGACACCCGGCGCCAGCAGCAGCAAACGGTTAACAGCGAATCAGCTCGTTTGGCGGACCTGTCGGCGCGCATGGAGGCGCTCAAAGCCTTGCAGGAAAAGGTCAAGACCGACGGCAAGCTGCAACCCTGGCTGGCCAAACATGGATTGGACAGTTTGCAAGGCCTGTGGAGCCGCATCCACATTGAGCAGGGTTGGGAAAACGCGCTGGAGGGCGCGCTGCGCGAGCGCCTCGGTGCGCTCGAAGTGTCGCGGCTGGACATGGTGCAGGCCTTTGGCCGCGATGCGCCGCCCGCCAAACTGGCGTTTTACAGCCCGCCACAAGCCGCCTTGCCTGAAAAAGCAGGCACCTTGCCGCGTTTGTCGGATTTGCTGCGCCTGAACGATGCGGGTCAGCGCGCCGTGCTGGTCGATTGGCTGCACGGTTGTTTCACCGCCCCCAGTTTTGAAGATGCCCTGGCCCATCGCAAAGATTTGCAGCCCGGCGAGTTGATTTTTGTTCCCAGCGGCCATGCCGTCGGCCCGTACAGCGTGAGCTTTTACGCGCCGGACTCCGAGCAGGCCGGTTTGCTGGCGCGGGCGCAAGAAATTGAAAACCTGGAGAAGCAGCTGCGCGCCCAGGTCATGATCAGCGAAGAGTCTCGCGCCGCCCTGGTGCGCGCCGAGGCCGCATACGGAGATGCCTCGCAACGTCTGGTGGCTATTCGCCGCGAAGCCACCGAGAGCCAAAGCCAGGCCCACGCCCTGCAGGTCGAAACCCTGCGCATGACCCAGCTGGCCGAGCAGGCCCGCGTGCGCAGTGCGCAAATTGCCGGCGATCTGGCCGAGGTCGATGCCCAGCTGGACGACCTGCAAGAGCGCCGCGTGACTGCAGAAGCGCGCTTTGAAGAGTTGGACATGCAACTGGCCGACACGCAAGAGCGCCACGCCCAGCTGGACGAGCGCGTGATGGGCGCCGAGCGCAAGCTCAATGAATGCCGCGAGCAACAACGCAGCCTGGAACGCCAGTCGCAAGAGGCGGTGTTCTCCCTGCGCAGCCTGGATGCCCGCAAGGCCGAGTTGTCGCGCGCCATCGATACTGCCGCGCAACAGGCTGAGTCCGTCAAGGCCGAAGCCCAACGCGCCCATGACGAACTGGCGCGCCTCAACGACGCCGCCGCGCAGGGCGGTTTGCAAAACGCCCTGGCGACCAAGATGGAACGTGAAAAGTCGCTCGGTGCCAAGCGCAGCGAATACGACGACCTGACCGCCAAACTGCGCGCCAGTGATGAGCGCCGCCTGCAACTGGAGCGCGAGCTGGACCCCCTGCGCCAGCGCATCACCGAATTTCAACTGAAAGAACAAGCCGCGCGGCTCGGTTTTGAGCAATACACCCAGCTGCTGGCCGATGCGCAAGCCGATCTGGAACTCGTTGCGGCCTCGTTGGCACAAGGCAATGTGCGCCTGAGCGGCATGCAGGGCGAGATTGACCGCCTGAACCGCGAGATCATGGCGCTGGGCGCGGTCAATCTGGCGGCCCTCGATGAGTTGGCTGCGGCCAGCGAGCGCAAGAACTTTCTCGATGCCCAAACCGCCGACCTGGTCGAAGCCATGACCACGCTGGAAGACGCCATCAAGAAGATTGACGGCGAAACCCGGGAGCTGCTCTCGGGCACGTTCAATGCGGTCAACGAGCACTTTGGCAAGATGTTCCCCGAGTTGTTTGGCGGCGGCAATGCCCGGCTGGTCATCACAGGCGAAGAAATTCTGGACTCCGGCGTGCAGGTCATTGCGCAGCCGCCGGGCAAGAAGAACCAGACCATTCACCTGCTCTCGGGCGGTGAAAAGGCGCTGACGGCAATTGCGCTGGTGTTCGCGATTTTCCAGCTCAACCCGGCACCTTTCTGTCTGCTCGATGAGGTTGATGCGCCGCTGGACGACGCCAACACCGAGCGTTATGCCAAACTGGTGTCCAGCATGAGCCGGGGCACCCAGTTCCTGTTTATTAGTCACAACAAAATTGCCATGGAAATGGCAGAACAACTGATCGGCGTCACCATGCAGGAGCAGGGCGTGTCCCGCATCGTCGCGGTGGACATGGATGCGGCAGTTTCAATGGCGGAGATGTAGCAATGTCGATGAGCAATTTACAAATGGGTTTGTTGGCGCTGGGCGTAGCGGTGCTGGCGGTGATGGCGGTGCATGCCGCCTGGACGTCGCGCAAAAACCTGCCCCGTCAAGCCACCCCCGATGATCCGCCCACCGAGCCGCACCGGGTCGAGGGCATTGAGCCCGAACTCGATGCCGCGGCCTTTGACGTGGCCGATTTTCCTTTGCTGGTGCCGGAGAAAAAACCAGCGCTGGATTCGTTGATTGATGTCATGGCGCCCATCACGCTGGAAGCGCGTATTTCAGGCGAAGCCGCGCTGGCCGCCATGCCCAGCACGCGCCGTGCGGGCAGCAAGCCGTTTGCCATTGAGGGTTTCAATGAAGCAAGCCACATCTGGGAGATGCCGCAGGCGGGCCAGTGGTACGCCTCATTTCAGGCCGGTGTGCAGTTGGCCAACCGCTCCGGTGCGCTCAACGACATTGAGTTTTCTGAATTTGTGATGAAAACGCAGGCCTTTTGCGATGCCATCAATGGCACGCCGGATTTCCCGGAAATGCGCGAAGAAGTCGCCCGCGCCCGTGAGCTGGACCAGTTTGCCGGCGACCACGATGCCCAGCTGGGTTTGGTGCTGCGCGCGCGCAATGCCGCCTGGAGCCCCGGTTATGTGCAACAAAACGCCTCGCGCCTGGGCTTTGTGAGCGGCCCCATTCCGGGGCGCATGGTGGTGCAAGCCAGCTCTGCCGGCCTGCCACCCGTGCTGGGTTTGAGCTTTGATGCACAAGCCGCGCAGGCCGATGATCCGGCTCTGTCTGCCATCCGCGAGATATCCCTCAGTCTGGATGTGGCGCAGGTGGACCGCAGCGAGCATGCTTTTGCACGCATGCGCGAGTTCGCCTTGTCCATGGCCAGCACGATGGACGGTGTGGTCACTGACCACAACGGCGTGCTGCTGCCACCCGAGGCGCTAGACGTGATTGGCTCCGAACTGGAGCATCTGTATGACACCCTTGACCGACGCGATCTGTCCGCCGGGTCCGCGTTGGCACGCCGCCTTTTTTCCTGAAAACAAGTCGCGGCTCTGTCTGCCAAGACAGCGCGCGGCTTGCCGGTCGGGTTCGCGCAGCGTCACTCGACCTCCTCTCTACTATCGTTATGCAAGACCTGTTTTCCTCCCTGGCCCCCGAGCCCGATCCCGTCTATGTGGAACAACTCAGGCGCACCTTGCATGAACACGCGCACCGTTATTACGTGCTGGACGCGCCCACCGTTCCCGATGCCGAATACGACCGTCTGTTTCACGAGTTACAGGCGATTGAAGTCGCGCACCCCGAACTGGTAACGCCGGATTCACCCACGCAGCGCGTCGGCGGTCGCCCGCTGGACCAGTTTGCCAGCGTGCGTCACGCCGTGCCGATGCTGAGCATCCGCACCGAGACCGATACCGAAGCCAGCGGTGCCCAGAATTTTGACGCCCGCGTGCGTCGTGAGCTGGGGCTGGACGAGTCGGCGCCGCCCGTGGACTACGTGGCCGAGCCCAAGTTTGACGGCCTGGCCATGAGCCTGCGTTACGAACACGGCGTGTTGGTGCAGGCCGCCACGCGCGGTGATGGCGAAATGGGTGAAGACGTCACGCAAAATATCCGCACCATCGGCCAGATTCCGTTGCGTTTGCCCGCTGGCGTGCCGCCGGTGCTGGAAGTGCGGGGCGAGGTCTACATGCGCCGCGACGACTTTGAGCGCCTGAACGAAAAGCAGCGCGAGCGCGGTCAAAAAACCTTCGTCAACA
Organism: uncultured beta proteobacterium; assembly: GCA_903938955.1. Next base: position 4,535 of record CAJAFJ010000219.1, read on the forward strand.
CCCGCAATGCCGCCGCCGGTGCCGTGCGCCAGTTGGATCCGACCATCGCGGCGCAACGTCCTTTGAGTTTTTTTGCTTATGGCCTGGGTGAGATCACGCCGCCAGACGCCGGTGGCCCTGAATTTGGCACGCACTATGAGCTGTTGCAAACCCTGAAATCATGGGGTTTTCCTGTCTCCGCCCTTGTATCTATTGCGCAAGGTGCTATTGAATTGGTAGCGTATTACGAATCCATCGGCCAGCAGCGCGACGGCCTTGGGTTTGACATTGATGGTGTGGTGTACAAAGTCAACAGCCTGGCGCTGCAGCGCCGCATGGGCTTTGTCACGCGCGAGCCGCGCTGGGCGGTGGCGCACAAGTTTCCGGCGCAGGAGCAACTCACGCCCGTGCTGGGCATTGACGTGCAGGTCGGGCGCACCGGCAAGCTCACGCCGGTGGCACGGCTGCAGTCGGTCTTTGTGGGTGGCGTCAATGTGACCAATGCCACGTTGCACAACCTGTTCGAGTTGCGCCGTAAACGCGTGCGCGTCGGCGACATGGCCATCGTGCGCCGGGCTGGCGACGTGATTCCTGAAGTGGTTGGTGTTGTGCCGACCCCGCGCCCGCATTACGTACTCAACTTTCGCATGCCGCGCCAGTGTCCGGTGTGCGGCAGTGCCGTGGTGCGCGAGAAAACTGAAGTCAACCACCGCTGCACCGGCGGGCTGTTTTGTGCCGCCCAGCGCAAGCAGGCCGTGCTGCACTTTGCCCAGCGCCGGGCAGTGGAGATTGAGGGGCTGGGTGAAAAGCTGGTTGACCAACTGATTGACCGGGATGTGGTCAAAGTGCTGCCCGATTTGTACCGCCTGGGCTTTCGCTCGCAAGCCGAGTTGCTGAGTGTGACGACGGACCAACTAGCGCAATCCCTCTCAGAAGAAGAGAAACAAAAACTGGCGATGGGTGCCCTGAAGGGGCTGGACCGCATGGCGGTGCTGTCAGCCCAGAATTTGCTCGACGCGATTGAAAAGTCCAAGCAAACCACCTTGCCGCGTTTCCTGTTCGGTCTGGGCATTCGCCACATCGGCGAGGCCACGGCCAAAGAACTGGCGCGCCACTTTGGCAACCTCGATGCCATCATGGACGCGACCGAAGAGCAGTTGCTGCAGGTCAGCGATGTCGGCCCGATCGTGGCCAAAAGCCTGCGCACCTTTTTTGACCAGGCCCATAACCGCGAGGTGGTCGAGCAATTGCGCGCCTGTGGCGTAACGTGGCCCGAAGGCCCGCCCGCACCGGTTGCCGCACAGCCCCTGACCGGGAAAACCTTGGTCATCACCGGCACCTTGCCGACCCTGAGCCGCGACGATGCCAAAGACCTGATCGAAGCGGCAGGCGGCAAGGTGGCCGGTTCGGTCAGCAAGAAAACCACTTATGTGGTGGCGGGCACCGAGGCTGGCAGCAAGCTGGTCAAAGCGCTGGAGCTGGGCATTGCGGTGCTGGATGAGGCTGGGTTGATGGCCTTGCTGGCGGTCGATTCATAAGACTTGCCACGTCTAAATCGCTAAACTGCGCTCATGAATCGTCAAACGACACTTAGTCTTCTAGCAGAGCACAAGCTCTTTTTGGCACACCAGTTTGGCGTCACAAAATTGGCCTTGTTCGGTTCAACAGCGCGTGATACGGCGACCGCTGGCAGTGATGTGGATGTGCTGGTCGCATTCGATGGCCCGGCAACCTCCGAGCGTTTTTTTGGGGTTCAGTTCTACCTTGAAGACCATTTGGGTTGCCCTGTCGATCTGGTGACGGACAAAGTGCTGCGCCCAGAACTCCGCCCATTTATCGAACAGGAAGCTGTTCATGTCTGACGCAACGCCAAACCGGGAGTGGCGCTTTTATCTGGATGACATGATCGGTTTTTGTGAACGAGTGCAAGCGTTCACCCGTGGATTCGATCAAAAGCAATTCATTCAAGATCCCATGTGTTTTGACGCCACCATTCGCAATTTCGAATTGATTGGTGAAGCCGCAACGCATATCCCCGAGAAAATTCGTAAAGCGTCGTCCAATGTGCCTTAGCGCTTGGTGATTGCGACTCGCAATCAACTGATTCGTGGCTATTTGGGCATTGACAACGACACGCTCTGGAGCATTGTTGAAACCGATATTCCGGCGCTACTCATCAAGTTGCGAACTTTAAAAGCAGAAATTTCTGAATGACCATCCGTGACATCCTGAAAATGGGCGATCCGCGTTTGCTGCGCATCGCCCAAGCCGTGACCGAGTTTGACTCTGACGCGTTGCATTTGCTGGTCTCCGACATGCTCGACACCATGCTGGCCGCTGACGGGGCCGGGCTGGCGGCGCCGCAAATTGGCATCGATTTGCAACTGGTAATTTTTGGCAGCAACGCTCGTAATCCGCGCTATCCCGACGCACCCGTCGTGCCCAGAACGGTGCTGATCAATCCCGTTATCACGCCCTTGGGTGAGCCGGAAGATAACGCCAAGTTGCTGGAAATCGACGACTGGGAAGGCTGCCTGTCTGTGCCCGGTTTGCGCGCCATCGTGCCGCGTTTCGCTCGTATTCGCTACACCGGGTTTGACCAGTTCGGTGACCCGATCGACCGCACGGTGGACGGTTTTCATGCCCGCGTTGTGCAGCACGAATGTGACCACCTGATCGGCAAGCTCTACCCGATGCGGGTGCGGGACTTCAGCCGGTTTGGGTTCACCGAGGTCTTGTTCCCGGGCCTGGACCCAGTACAAGACGACTGATCAAGCCAGGGCTTCGAGCAACTCGGTTTCAATCTCGATCTGGGCGCGGTTTTGCTGCAAGGCATCGCCTTGAATCAAAAAAGTGTCATCCACACGCTCGCCCAAGGTGGCAATTTTGGCCAGTTGCAGATTGATCTTGTGCTTGGCCAGCACGCGTGCCACGCTGTACAGCAAACCTACCCGGTCACTGGCTGAGATGTTGAGCAGCCAGCGCTGGGCTTTTTCGTCCGGACGCAGGGTTATGCGTGGTGAAATCGGAAAGCTCTTGACCCGGCGCGACACGCGGCCCTTGCTGGGCGGCGGCAGCGGCCCGGTCTGGGCAATGGCGCGGCTCAATTCGGTCTCCACCATGCTGGTGAGTTCCTGGTAGTGCTCGGGCATGCTTTGGGCAATGACCTGGAAGGTGTCAAGCGCATACTCGTTGCGTGCCGTGTGAATCCGGGCATCCAGAATGCTGAAGCCACGTTGGTCAAAGTAACCACAAATGCGGGCAAACAGGTCGGGCTGGTCGGGCGTGTACACCAGCACCTGCAGGCCTTCGCCCAGTGGCGACAAACGCGCCCGCACAATCGATTTGCCCGAGTTGACATGGCGTGACAACTGACGCGTGTGCCAGGCGATATCGGCGGCGTCGTGGCGCATGAAGTAGCCCACATCGACCGTGTCCCACAGTTTTTTGTGCGCCTCAAAAGGCAGCGTGTGCAGGGCCAGCAGCACCAGCGCTTCGCGCTTGCGGGCTTCGACCTCGGCATCCCGGTCAGGTGCTCGGCCGCCTAAAGCGCGCAGGGTGGCGCGGTACAGGTCTTCCAGCAGCTTGCCTTTCCAAGCGTTCCATACTTTAGGTGAGGTGCCTCGAATGTCAGCCACGGTCACCAGGTACAGGGCAGTCAGATTGCGCTCGTTGCCCACGCGTTTGGCAAACTCGGCAATGATGTCGGGGTCGCTCAGGTCGGACTTTTGGGCCACCCGGCTCATGGTCAGGTGTTCATGCACGATGAACTCGATCACGCTGGTATCGTCTTTGGCAATGTCATGCTGCTTGCAAAAACGCCGCACCTCAATGGCGCCCAATTCGGAGTGGTCGCCGCCCCGGCCTTTGGCGATGTCATGAAACAGCGCCGCCACGTACAAGACCCAGGGCTTGTCCCAGCCCGAGGCCAGTTGCGAGCAAAACGGGTATTCGTGCGCGTGCTCGGCCATAAAGAAGCGCCGCACATTGCGCAGCACCATCAGGATGTGCTGATCGACCGTGTAGACGTGAAACAGGTCGTGCTGCATCTGCCCCACGATTTTGCGAAACACCCACAGGTAGCGGCCCAGCACCGAGGTCTGGTTCATCAACCGCATGGCGTGTGTGATGCCGTCGTGCTGACGCATGATTTTCATGAAGGTGTCGCGATTCACCGGATCATTGCGAAACTTGCCATCCATCAGGTTGCGGGCGTTAAAGAGGGCGCGCAGCGTGCGTGCCGACAAGCCTTTCAGCCCTGCAGTGGTCTGGTAAATCAGAAAGGTTTCCAAAATGGCGTGTGGCTCGCGCTGGTACAAGTCGTCGCTGGCCACTTCGACCATGCCGGCTTTGTCCAGAAAGCGGGCGTTGATCGGGCGCGGTTCATGGGCTGACGGGTTGAGCCGTTCTTCAATGTTAAGCAGCAAAATCTGGTTCAACTGCGTGACGGCTTTGGCCGCCCAGTAGTAGCGGCGCATCAGCGCTTCGCTGGGGCGAACAAAGGCGCGCCGGTCCGTGTCAGGCGCGGGTGCTTCAAAACCAAAGGATTGCGCCACACTGGTTTGCAGGTCAAACACCAGCCGGTCTTCGCGGCGCTGGGCGATCAGGTGCAGACGGGCGCGAATCAGGCGCAGCAGCGCTTCGTTGTGTTTGATTTGCTTGATTTCAAAAGCCGTGGCGAGCCCGCTTTTGGCCAGCTCGTCCCAGTTATTGCCGTAGCCTGCCGCTTTGGCCACCCACTGTATGACTTGCAAATCGCGCAGACCGCCGGGTGACTCTTTGCAGTTGGGCTCCAGCGAGTAGGGTGTGTCCTCAAACTTGCTATGGCGTTGGCGCAGCTCCAGTGTCTTGGCCACAAAAAAGGCTTGCGGGTCCATCGCGGCAAAAAACTCTTTTTCGAAACCCGAAAACAGCGCGGCATTGCCGGTGATCAGGCGGGCTTCCAGCAGCGAGGTCTGCACGGTCACGTCATTGGCCGATTCCTGCAGACATTCATTAACGCTGCGAACGCTCGAACCAATTTCTAGCCCGGCATCCCAACAGCTGCCAATGAAGGTTTCGATGCAAGTTTTTAGCGCCGCATCGGTGTCTGGTGACTGGTCGTTGGGCAGCAGCACCAGCACATCCACATCTGAATAGGGAAACAACTCACCTCGACCAAAACCACCCACCGCGACCAGCGCAAACGGGGCCGTCAACCCGGCTTGCTGCCACAATTTTTTCAGGGTGGCATCGGCCAATGACGAGAGTTTGCCCAGCACCTGGCGGACCCCGCGCGTGGAGTTGCCACTGGCGCCGAGAGCCTTTAATAAAGCCGATTTTTCAGCACGGTAGTGGTTGCGCAGCGCTTGCAGGTCGGTCATGGCGGATCAGGAAAATTATTTAACGAACGCAGGAATTGCCGGGCCACCGGCCGACAGGGTCAGCACCTCGTAACCGGTTTCGGTCACCAGCACGGTGTGTTCCCACTGCGCCGAAAGCGAGCGATCTTTGGTGACGATGGTCCAGCCATCACCCAGTTCCTTGATTTCTTTGCGCCCGATGTTGAGCATGGGCTCAATTGTGATAACCATGCCGGCCTTGAGCTGGCCCAGGGTGCCGGGGCGACCGTAGTGCAGAACCTGTGGTTCTTCATGAAATTTCTGACCAATGCCGTGGCCACAAAATTCGCGCACCACGCTCAGGCCGTGGCCTTCGGCAAAGGTCTGAATCGCATGGCCCACATCACCCAGATACGCCCCGGCCTTGACCTTGACGATGCCGTGCCACATGGCTTCGTAGGTCAGCGCGCACAGGCGCTTGGCCGCCACCGAGCCTTCACCCACAATGAACATGCGACTGGAGTCGCCATGCCAGCCATCTTTGATGACGGTCACGTCCACATTGACGATGTCGCCCTTTTTCAGCGGCTTGTCATTGGGAATGCCGTGGCAGACTTGGTGGTTGATGGAGGTGCAGATTGACTTGGGGTAGGGGTTGTGGCCCGACGGCGCGTAGTTCAGTGGGGCTGAAATGGCGTGCTGGACGTTGACCGTGTAGTCGTCAGCCAGTTTGTCGAGTTGGTTGGTGGTCACGCCGGGCACGATGAAAGGCGTGAGGTAGTCCAGCAGTTCAGAGGTCAGTCGTCCCGCCACGCGCATGCCGGCAATGCCTTCGGCGTCTTTGTAAGTGATAGTCATGGTGCGAATTATCCCATCGGGTCGGCAAATGACGCCTGGCCGTGGGTATTCAAGGCGTTTATTTAGCCTGTAAATGGCGCTTTTATTGGCACGATTGAAGATTTTCAGGCTTGCACAATCAGCGTATGGCCCTTCTGTTTTTACCCGCACCCCAACTTGACGCCCATCGCGTGACGTGCCTTGGTACGCCCGAACACGTGCTGCTTGAGTCGGTGCCCGCGTCAGTAAAGGGCGTGTTACCCGTTAACAAGTCTTTGCCCGCCCCCTGGGATTTCAATGCGGTTCTGGTGCTGGCGCCTTTTGATGGGACTGGTTTGGGTGACTTTTTGAAGCAGGCCCGGCGCCTGGATGAGGCGGGTATTTGCCGCGTTACCTTCGCTCACAGCCGTTTTGAAGGGGAGGGCGTCGCCCGGGAGATGCTGAATGCCTTGCGTTCGGCGTTGGATCAGACGGCCTCAACGTTGGCAGCCCAGCCCGATGCCGTCGTTATGGTTTGTGCTGCTGAAGCGGCGGGCGACAGAGCGTGGCTTGATGATGCCGAGCTGGCGCGTTACCTGGGTGCTTTACCGATGCCTGTGTGGATGGGGATTGAAGACGATCTTGGGCATGACCGCACCGTGCTGGAGGCGGTCGTCCACACGCGATTCGAGACCCCGGCCACGCTCATGACCCAACTCCAGCAAGTCATCTCGCAGCGTCTGGCGGAAGCTAAAGCCAATTTTGAACAGCTCACAACACTGGCCGCCAGCGCCCTTCAGGCGGCCAAAGCCCGGGCCGCAGCGCTGGACCTCAGCGTGCGCGCGCAGGCCCAATGTCAGCTGGCCCAGCGCCAGCAGTCAGCCGATGGTTTGATGAACACCATTCGCCTTGCCGCCCGGCAGGTGCCCCAGCAGAACCGGGCATGAGCCTTGCCGGACCAACGCTTTAATAGGACGTCGCCATGAGCCCTTCCACCTTCAAAGACGCCTATGCCGTGTTACAGCAGCATGCGCAAACCCTGCGTGACCAGCCGGAACCGGATGTGGATGCCCTGTTGGCGATCGTGTCCGAGTCGACCGAGGCTTACAAAGTCTGCTGCGAGCGGATTCAGGCGGTTGAAAAACTGCTGGAAAAACCAGCTCCTGTGACCGTGGCCGCTCCCCGGGAGCCGCTGCGTGCGACTTGGGCGCCGCCTGC